>CAZKGY010000240.1:0-2949 GCA_964552305.1 uncultured Comamonadaceae bacterium | reverse complement strand
AGGAGCCCCACGTCCTCGATGGAGGCGTGTTGAAAGTTCAACGACAGGATTTGAAGGTGCTCAACTCCCATGACAGGTTGCAAAGATGCGCGCAATTGCCACGGCAATGTGTCATGCAGGGGTCAGAAGTTCCTGTTTTCAGTCACAGGAGGATGGAGCGATTTGGCCACGCAAGCCGTAACGTGTAACTTATTCAGAGGTTTGGCTTTTGCACCTTTAGCCCCACAACCATGACGTTCTTCACCGAATTCTTGAGAAACCCCAGGCAAAACGCCAGCATCGTCCCCAGTGCCCCTGCGGCCTGTGAGAAGATGTTCGAGGGGCTCGACATGGTCTCCATGCAGTACGTGGTGGAATTGGGTCCTGGCACGGGGTGCTTCACGCGTGAGCTCATGGCGCAATTGCCTTCGTCTGCTCAGGTCTTGATGCTTGAAATCAACCCCACGTTTTGCCCGAGGTTGGAGCAGGAATATGGCCACCGCTTCCACGTGCGCCAGGAAAGCGCGCATCGCATGGACGAACTCGTCGCGGAACTCGGTTGGCCTCGCATCGACTTGGTGGTGTCGGGATTGCCCTACACCCTCCCTGACGTGGTCATTGACCCTTTGTTTGAAAGCTTGAAGCGACGAACGCGGGAGGGAACCACGTACCGATTTTTCACCTACGTGCCGCCGCTGATGAAGCGGAAGTACGAGCCGTCGGGGTTCGACTTGACCTTGGAGCATGTGGTGGTGAAGAACGTTCCACCCATGTGGATTTACTCCGCCAAGGCGAGCCAGCCGCGCTGAGGCGAGGCACATTCAACGCAACCGCATGAGGGGCTTCTCGACCCAACGATGGAGCGCACTCGCAGCGACGTACGTGACCGCCAAGTAGAGCAAGAACCACAGCCACCCGCCTTCGATGCCTCGCTCCGTCATGACGCGCCGCATCGGCGTGGCAATCAATCCGAGGTTGACGAGGTAGAGGCTGTAGGAGATGGCGCTGACATGGGCAATGGCGCGCTTTCCCATGGACGGCCATGACGTGAGGCCATTCATCGCTGGAATCAACAAGGCCACCGCCAAGGCGCGGATGCCAAGGAACCCAATTTTGGCGTAGCTGTCGTTCCAATCGAGGGCTTGGTTGTCGGTGAACACAAGGACCACGACGCCTACCACGGCAAGGGGCCAGCGGAGGCGTTGAAGCGACGCCGGTCGGACCGCATGCCAGGCAGCCACGAGCATGCCTGCGCCCAAGGTGTCCACCCTGCAAGGCGCCAGCTTTCGAAACCAAACGTCCCACCAAAAGGCGTCGGCGTGGATGTCGGCAAGTCCCCAACGGAAGCCCCATCCGACGCCAACCAACGTCAGGGAGGCCAAAAGAAACAGGGGCAGTTTGCGGGGAACGACCCGGCTTGCCAACCAGAGCAGTGGGGGCAGAAGGATGTAAGACCATTGTTGCACCGTCAGGCTCCAACTTTCCCAGAAGAAGCCCTTCAGGGGTTCAACGGTGTTTTGGGTGAAGGTGGCAAAGCGCCACCATGGCAGCGTGGAGTCGTTGGCGATCCAACCGCAGGCCACCGCCACGTAGCTGAGGATCAACACGGCGTAGTAGGCAGGCAAGGTGCGCAACCACCAGCGGCGCCAAAAATTCGTCACCCAATTCGGTTGGTGCATGGCCCGCAACCACATGGACCCTACCAAAAATCCACTCAGTCCAAAGAACAAGTCGACGCCATCGGGGGTGCGGGAAAGGACGTTGGACAGCGCGGTGTTTTGGGGCCACAACACCACGCCATGGCTGAGCACCACCAACGAGATGGCGACCACCCGCATGGCATCAAGCCCAAACACCCGTTTGCGTGTCCCCATGGCGCAAACTTACGATGGGGCGTCGTCCTCGTTCCACGAAAAAAGGCGCCCCGAAGGACGCCTTTTTCATGGCTTGGTGCAAGGTTGAATCAACCGCTGCACATTTCGCAGTCAGGACCGTTTTCGATGCTGCAGGCTTGCACCTGTTGCTCGTAGGTCATCTCCTCGGGCTTGGCTGCCACGTCGGCTTGTTCGGCTTGAGGCTGCGTCTTGTACTTCTTGTCCACCGTGAACTTGATCGCGTCGGTCGCGGCCTTGGTGCGGAGATAGTACATGCCCGTCTTCAGCCCCTTCTTCCATGCGTAGAAGTGCATGGACGTGAGCTTGGAGTTGTTGACGTTCTCCATGAAGATGTTGAGCGACTGGCTCTGGCAGATGTACGCGCCACGGTCCGCGGCCATGTCGAGGATGGCGCGTTGTGGGATTTCCCATGCGGTGCGGTACAACACCTTGAGGTTCTCTGGGATTTCGTCGATGTTCTGGATGGAACCGTTCGCCGCGATGAGGCGGTTCTTCATGTCGTCGTCCCACAACCCGAGCTTCGTCAAGTCACGCAGCAGGTGCTTGTTGACGACGATGAATTCGCCAGACAGGGTGCGGCGCGTGTAGATGTTGCTCGTGTACGGCTCGAAGCACTCGTTGTTGCCGAGGATTTGTGCCGTGGAGGCGGTGGGCATGGGGGCCATGAGCAAGGAGTTGCGCATGCCGTGCTCCTTGATTTCGTCCTTGAGGATGTCCCACTCCCAACGGTCGGATGGGGTGACGTCCCACATGTCGAACTGGAGCTTGCCTTCGCTCGCGGGCGATCCCTCGAACGTTTCGTAGGCGCCTTCTTCCTTCGCCATGTCCTTCGACGCGGTGCACGCGGCGTAGTAGATGGTCTCGAAGACGTCCTTGTTCAATTGACGGGCTTCGTCGCTGTCGAAGGGGAAGCGCATCAAAATGAAGGCGTCGGCCAACCCTTGCACACCAAGTCCAATCGGACGGTGACGCATGTTGGAGTTGCGTGCCTCGGGGATGGGGTAGTAGTTGCGGTCGATGACCCGGTTCAGGTTGCGGGTCACGCGGTAGGTGACTTCGAACAACTTGTCGTGGT
>CAZKGY010000239.1:0-2964 GCA_964552305.1 uncultured Comamonadaceae bacterium | reverse complement strand
GTGGATGTCTGGCTGTTGGATTACGTCACGGTGCGCGAAGACGGCATGGTCCCCGCGCCAGAATTTGAGGAAATTGCCTTTGTCACAAAGCCTTCGTCCTTCTTGGTGGAGCCTTGGACCGCCATGCCTTGGCCCCATTTCGTGTTGAACCAAAATGCGTACACGGCCGACGAAGCCGTGACGGTTCACCGAAGCTTCGGAGAAGGATCCAACAGCCAGCAGAACATTGGCTTGAAGGCCCAACGCGTGGATCAGCTCGGTTCCGTGAACGAGTGGACCCCTCCTGCGGGCAACGTGCCCAACAACGCGGTTTCGGGCCTCTTCACGACGGATTACGTGGGAGAAACGAACCCCGTGCCCTTGTTCAATCCGGCCATCAGTGGCTTCCCTACGTTCCACGTGAGCCTCTGGGAAACGGAAGTTGGCGCGGCCAACGAAACGAACCAGGATGGAGTGACCGACAACGACAGCATTGTGCATGTCCAGACGTTCCAAGATTACTACGCCTACGACGATGGCAGCGCAGAAAAAGCCTGGGCCTTGGATGGCATTGGGGGGGAGCTGGCGTTGAGGTTTGACCTGGAGCAGCCCGACACGCTCGAAGGCGTGATGGTGCATTTCACCCCATTTTTTGACGACGCCACGCCCGAGAATTTTGTGCTGAAAATCAGGGGTGAGGACCCCGACAATCCTGGGCAACCCGGCGAAGCCTTGCAGGAGCAGTTTACGTTGCATCAGCCCCAGTACTTCACGGACGGCTACGACCAATTTCAAACGTACCTGCTCGACGAACCCATCGCGGTGTCGGGGGCTGTCTTTGTCGGGTTCATCCAAGAAGACGACCGAATCAACGTCGGGCTTGACAAGAACACGAACACGAACCCAGACTACCTGTGGTACAAATTCCCTTCGACCGATTGGAACGCCTCAACCATTGAAGGGTCGTTGATGATCCGCCCGCGGTTGCGTGTGGGACAAGGGTCGTTGGCCGCGGTGTCTGACCCCACCCCTGCGCCGGCGCCCGCGGTGTTCCCGA
Organism: uncultured Comamonadaceae bacterium; assembly: GCA_964552305.1. Lineage (GTDB taxonomy): Bacteria > Bacteroidota > Bacteroidia > Flavobacteriales_D > Sanyastnellaceae > UBA11663. The sequence goes on along the minus strand of CAZKGY010000239.1, from coordinate 1,928 downwards.
ATCCCGGTCGAGGGACGTGTCTCTTCGACCTCACGTCTCCGAGCTTCGTCACCATTCGGGATGCCTCTGGAAGGCTCGTGGAGGACCTGGGACTTTGCCAAGAGGGACGCGTGGAATGGAACGCTCCGGAGCCAGGTTCGTATTTGGTGGAAGGACGGAACCAAGGAGGTGCGTCTTGGACCGAGGTTTGGATCAACCAGGAATGAGCGAGTCACCGGAACAGGAAGAATCGGGAGAGGAGCTGTTCGAGCACCATCGCTTGGTGGCCGATCCGGGCCAAACGCCCCTTCGCGTGGACAAGTTCATCATCAACTTGGTGGCACACTTGTCGAGAAACCGACTTCAGACCGCTGCCAAGTCGGGATACGTGCGGGTAAACGGCCTGCCAGTCAAGAGCAACCACAAGGTGAAGCCCGGCGACGTGGTGACGGTGGAACTGCCACAACCCGTGTTTGAGTTTGAGTTGTTGCCGGAAGCCATGGACCTAGACATCGTCCACGAAGACGACCATGTGTTGGTGCTGAACAAGCCCATGAATTTGGTGGTCCACCCAGGGCATGGCAACTACTCTGGAACGCTGGTCAACGGCGTCTTGCACCATTTTCAGTCAATGCCAACGCTTCCCGGCAACGGAGAGCCCCGTCCCGGCCTCGTCCATCGCTTGGACAAGGACACGACAGGGTTGATGGTCCTCGGGAAGACGGAACAGGCATTGACCGATCTGAGTGAACAGTTTTTTGAGCGAAGCGTGGAGCGTCGGTACTGGGCCCTTGTTTGGGGTGACGTGATGGACGATGGCACGGTGGAAGGGCATGTAGGCCGTTCGTACCGCGACCGCCGCGTGCAGCAGGTGTTTCCCGACGGCAACGAAGGAAAGCACGCCGTCACCCATTACCGCGTGTTGGAGCGCCTGGGTCCTGTGACGCTCGTGGAATGCAAATTGGAAACCGGCAGGACCCACCAGATTCGGGTCCACATGCAGCACATCGGTCACCCCTTGTTCGGGGATCCGACTTACGGTGGCAACGTGGCGGTCAAAGGGGCGCCTGGCGGGAAATACAACGCGTTCCTGAGGAACATGTTTGACACCTTGCCGAGGCAAGCCCTGCATGCCAAAACGTTGGGCTTCACCCATCCCGGCACCCAAGAGCGGATGAACTTTGCCTCGGACTTGCCGTCCGACATCTCAGAAGTGCTCCAAAAATGGCGTGCCTTCATGGGGGGCGCCAACGCCTGAGTCCTGAATCAACCGTTCGACTCCAACCGATCCAGCGTTTCCACCGCTAGTTCCCACTGGTTGATCGCGTCTTGCATCTCTTGTTGGACCGCGTCATACGCGTAAGCCATGTCGGTCATTTTGGCCCTGTCGGAGGGGTCGACCTCGGCCATCGCGTCGTTGTGCTCGCTCAATTTCTGTTCGAGCTGGGTCACCTTGGACTCCCACCGGTTGACGTCTTTTTTCGCCTTCCGAATGGCCTTGTCGCGTTCTTTGCGCTCGGCGTGGCTCAGGCCACTCGAGTCTTTGGAGGGTGTTTTGGGCGCCTTGCTTTTTTGCTCGGCGATGGGGGTGTTTTTCTTCGCTTCGTAAGCGGTGATGCTTGTCGCGTGCTTTTCGTGCAGGAACTGCTTGATGTCGCCGATGTATTGCTTCAAGCCATGCGGGGTGACCTCGTAGACCAGTTGCGTCATGTCGGACAAGAAATCCCTGTCGTGCGACACCACGATCAAGGATCCATCGAAGGACCGAAGGGCCTCCTTCAGGACCGACTTGCTTTTCAAGTCCAAGTGGTTCGTGGGCTCGTCCAAAATCAACACGTTGTAGGGGTGGAGCAAGAGCTTGCACAAGGCCAAACGTGCCTTTTCCCCTCCTGACAACACCTTGACCTTCTTGTCCACGTCTTCCCCGGAAAACAGGAACGAGCCCAGCA
>CAZKGY010000238.1:0-2965 GCA_964552305.1 uncultured Comamonadaceae bacterium | reverse complement strand
GATGGTCGTGTGCTGTTGGCCCAAATCACGGCAGACGGAGACATCTACGGTCTGTTCAACTTGCAGATTTTCCCGAATGGCGACCAGTCAGCCTCCCAGGCGGCGACAGCTGTTCCGTTCAGCTCCAACGACATGGACATTTTTGGATGCACCAACCCTGCAGCCGAGAACTACGATGACACAGCGACCATCGACGACTTGAGCTGCATCCTGCCATGCACCGTCGAGTTGTCTTTGGACAACGTGACGTCACCTTCTTGCAACGGAGAAAACGACGCCCTCATTCAGGTGACTGCCACGGGCTTCCAAGGCGCGGACAACTTCTACATTGGTGACACCATCGGTGTTGCACAGAACTTCGGAAACTTCGGCAGCCTCATCTCTGGCATGTATAACGTGTACGTGGTGGATGCCGCTGGATGCATCGATTCCTTGGAAGTGGAGGTTCCTGTGACTGGTGAGGTTGTGGTGAATACGGTTCTTTCTTCTCCTGTCTCTTGCAACGGTGCGGATGATGCCGTGTTGACGGTCGAATCGACCACAGGCGGAGATGGCGACTTCACGTACTACATCTCCACAGATCCCACCGTGTTGACCCAAGACACGGAATGGACAGGATTGGCCGGTGGCTTCACCTACGTGGTCTGGGCCGTGGACGGCAACATGTGCACGGGTTCTTCAGAGCCCATTCTCGTCCAAGAGCCCTCGCCAATTAACGTGGCGTTGGCCCCTGCAGGAACGGTTGACGCAAGTTGCGCCAACGTGGCAGACGGCGAGATTTACGTCGTCGGTCTCGGTGGCAACGCGCCAGCCACCATCCAGTATTCTGTGGATGGCATGAACTACGCGGACAGCCCATTGATGGTGTCAGGAGGCACCTACACGGTAACCGCGCAAGACGTCTTCGGTTGCATTGGTACCCTGGAAACGGAGGTGGTGATTGGACCTGATGCGATCGATGTCAATGCCATGAGCATGCCTGAAGCCTGCTTTGGTTCAGAGGATGGCGAAGTATCATGGGCCCCAGAAGGAGGGCAAGGCACGTACATGTACACCTTCGACGGAGAGGGAACCACAGACACCATGGCTGGTGGTTTGGCACCTGGCGACTACGAAGTGACTGTGACCGATTCAGAGGGTTGCAGCGAAACCGTGGTGGTTGCAGTTGAAGCGGGCGTGGCAATCGAAGTGAGTGCTGACGTCACCGACGCATCTTGCTTCGGCGAGAACGACGGCGAGGTGACGTTGACCGCCACAGGCGGCACGGGCGCCTTCCAGTACAGCGAGAACGGCAACAACTACTCTCAAAACAACACCTTTGACGACTTGACGGCAGGAACGGCCACGTTCTTTGTCCAAGACGAGAACGGTTGTGAGCAAACGGTGGATGCGACCATCGGTGAGCCTGAGGCCATTGTGGTGACTGCCATCGTCTCAGAAGGCTCTGCCACCGGCGAAGGCACCATCGACGTCACTGTGACGGGGGGCAGCTTGCCCTACACGTACGAGTGGATTGGTCCAGGTGTGAGTGGTGTTGACACCCAAGACTTGGAGGGCATCTCCTCAGGTGAATACACAGTGGAAGTGACAGATGCGAATGGTTGCTCCACGACGGAAGCCTTCAACATCACCACAAGCATTGCCGAACTGGAAGGAGGCGTGTCAGCCCTTGTGTTCCCGAACCCATCGAGCGGCATGTTCCAAGTGAACGTGGAAGGGGGGCAGTCAGGCCCCGTGAACTTCATGGTGGTCGATGCCCAGGGTCGCACCGTGCATCGTGGTCAGTGGACCATGGCTGGCATGGTGTTCCGGACCACGCTTGATTTGGGTCAAGAAGAAGCCGGTGTGTATCGCTTGATCATGGAAAACGGCGGGCGTCCAGTCGCGATTCCTTTGATGAAGACGCACTGATCAACTCCTCCAAACGACTTTCAAAGGGGAGGCCTGCAAGGGCTTCCCCTTTTTTGTTTCCCTTGTTGGTCTGGCAGGGTTGTATAAAATTATTTTTATTTATGTAAAATTATACGTAACTTTATGGGTGATCGTGACGTATTCGTCCCTTCACAACGACAATTGGTCTATCCATGAACTCCAACGATTCACCCATGCAAATGCATTCCGCTTTGGCTTGCAAGCTTCTGTCTTGCTGCATGCTTGCCCTGTTGTTTTTGGCCGTTGGCCCACAGGCAGTGGCCCAGGAATATTCACTGACTGTGGAGTCTTCACCCGGCGTCACGGCGGGGGTGACAGTCAACAAGTTCTACGTGAACATGGTCCATCCAACCGACCGCATGAGTGCGGTGTACGGCAACGATGAGGCCGGATTGAGCATTGACGTCCCAATGGGGGCGTTCAACAGCCAGTTCAACTCTTCCTGGAATGCATCGGGGATCAACCCTGCGTTTTTGGGGGTGTTTCCTGATTTGGCGGACGACACGTACGCCACCATCGGACTTAGTGGGCCTGCATCCGCCTCCGGCATTCCCGGGGCAGCCGATCCTTCCATCGTGGAAGACCCCAACCAACCTGTGACTCCGTTTTTTGCCACCAATGGAGCCACCTTGCTCGAGGCGACGACATTCACAGGGGCATCGTGGTACATTTTGAACACTGCGTCAAACGGACTGCCTGACGCCAACATGAGGGTGTTGATCCTTCAAATCGCCACTGCCGGCGGTGTGAGTGGAACCGTCAACTTCCAAGTGTTCCCGGAAGGCGACGGCGAAGCAGCCATTTACAAAACGGTCAATTTTGATGGACCCGGAATTTTCGGCGGCGGGGTCGTGGGCTCAGGCTGCACCGACCCAGGAGCTTGCAACTTTGATCCAAGTGCATTCCCTGACGACGGCTCTTGCGAGTACAACAGCTGTGTAGGGTGCATGGATGAAAGCGCCTTCAATTTTGACGAGGACGCGCTCATCGACGATTCCGAGGCATGCGAGTTTTGCGGTTGTGCATCCATCGA
>CAZKGY010000237.1:0-2992 GCA_964552305.1 uncultured Comamonadaceae bacterium | reverse complement strand
CGATGGGCGAAGTTGGACGCCATGGAAGCCTACCTCTCCCACCATGCATGCCGGTCAACCATGTTGGAGCAGCACTTTGCATGGAACGACGTCGACCACCAGTACGAACCCTGCGGGCGTTGCGATCGCTGCACAAACAACCCCACCGACATGCGGCACGCACTGGAGGCTGAATTGCGTCAAGGAGAGCATCATGCCGAGGACCTGATTCGCAGCCAAGCACCTGGCCAACGCGAGGCGGCGACCCGCATGTTGCAAGCTTGGTACAAGGCAGGCGTCGTCGAAGCGAGCCAGCACCGTGTGCGTTGGCGCAAGTGAGCCCTCCAGCAAGTAGATTTGCCCCATGAACGAAGCCTCCGCTGCTCCCATGGCCACCGTCACCCTGAAAGCCAAGCGAGACCAAAGCATCCGACGCAAGCATCCGTGGGTGTTCAGTGGCGGCATCAAACGAATCGAAGGCAATCCACAATCGGGCGATTGGGTGCAGGTTTGCGCAAACAAAGGAGCCATCCTCGGATGGGGACATTACTCCCCCAACGCCAGCATCGCCGTGCGTATGTTGTCGTTCGACGAACAATTGCCAGACGATGGGTGGTGGCAGCACAAAATCGCCCAAGCGGTGGAAGTACGGAAGGCACTCAATCTCGTTGGCAACGAGGACCAAAACGCCTGCCGTATCGTTCACGCCGAAGGCGACGGCATGCCAGGCCTCATCGCCGATTTGTACAGCACTGTGTTGGTCGTCCAATGCCACACGCCTGGCATGCACCGAACCCTCCCCACCCTCATCGAGGCCTTCAAGCTGGCCTTGGGTGATGGATTGTCTGGCATCTACGACAAGAGTGCGAAAACGTTGGCCAAAAACGGCGGGGAAGCCTCCACGGACGGCTGGGTTTGGGGATCGGCGCCTGAACGACCGGTGGCCACCGAGCTTGGGCACCGTTTCCTCATCGACTGGGAACGTGGACAAAAGACCGGGTTCTTTCTCGATCAGCGCGTCAACAGGAACTTGCTCGGAACGTACTCGGCAGGCAAAAAGGTGCTAAACGTCTTCAGCTACACGGGAGGCTTCAGCATCTATGCCATGAAGGCTGGTGCGACGGAGGTCCACAGCTTGGATAGCTCCCGTCGTGCGTTGGACGTCTGCGAGGACAACGTCAAGTTGAATGGCCTTGACACGGACAAGCATCGCACCATCCAGGAAGACGCCCTGGAATTCCTCAAAGGAGACACCTTGGGCGACTACGACATCGTGGTGCTCGACCCTCCTGCCTTCGCCAAACGCGCCTCGGCAAGGCACGCCGCTGTGCAAGGCTACAAGCGAATCAACCTTCGGGCCCTTGAGGGAATGAAGCCAGGAAGCCTCCTGTTCACGTTTTCTTGTTCGCAGGCCGTGGATGATGCCCTGTTCTCGAACACGGTGATTGCCGCGGCGATCCAAGCGCAGCGAACCGTCCGCATCCTTCACCGATTGCATCAACCCCCCGATCACCCCGTGTCGGCGTTCCACCCCGAAGGATCCTACCTGAAGGGCCTTGTGCTGCGGGTGGACTGAACACGGTCAGGGCTGCAGACGGGTCATTCGCCAGTCGCCTTCGTTCAGGTCGCAACGGAAGCGGTCATGCATCCTTGAGGCCCTGCCCTGCCAGAACTCGATCGAGACGGGCTTGATGGCAAAGCCTCCCCAATGGGGTGGCCGCGGCACGTCTCCTCCCTCGAATTCCTGTTCTCGTTGCGCATATTGCTGGTCGAGCGCGTCACGCCCTTCGGTGGACGTGCTTTGGTCCGACGCCCAAGCCCCGAGCTGGCTCTTTCTGGGTCGGGACGAGAAATACGCGTCTGACTCGACCGCCGCGACCTGGGTCACGGTGCCACGAATCCGAACCTGACGCTCCAGTTGTGGCCAAAAAAACGTCGCCCCCGCTTTCGAATGGCGCGCCAAATCTTGACCCTTTTCGCTGGCGTAGTTTGTGAAAAACACCAACTCCCCGTCTCGGATGTCTCGAAGCAGCACAATCCTGGAATGCGGGAATTCCTGGTCGTCCAACGTCGACAAGGCAAACGCCGTAGGGTCTTGAATGTCCAACGAAGTGGCATCGTCAAGCCACTGGGCAAACAACTTCCAGGGGTCGTCCCCCAACTGTTCCTTCGTCAGAACCCCTTTCGTGTAATCGGTGCGCGCATGCAAACCCATTAGTCCAGGGTTTTTGTCCAGAGCGATGCCCCTTCGGTGGATTTCACCTCGATGGTGCATGACCGGTTCTTGCGAGGCCCCTCAAACGAAAGCACGGCGTAATTCCGCTGCTCCACGTAGGTGCCTTCCACGCGAAGCGTGTTCGGCTCATCAGCCGCGTGGCCTGGCCCACTGGTCAAGGGGCTCACCGTCAAATCGTACACCTTTCTTCCGTTGTCCAACGTCAACTCTGACAATTCGGTGGTGTGGCGATCCCCAGACAAAAAGACCACCCCACGGATGTCCTCCACCTCCAAGCGGTCCAGGATTTGCTGACGCTCGGTCGGGAATTGGGCCACGTTTTCATACACCGCGGCGTTGCTCAAAACCTGGCCGCCAATGACCACAAACTTGTAAGGTGCACGAGACTTTCTCAAGGCTTGGATCAACCAGTCGATTTGCGCCTGTCCCAGGACCTGAGGTTCGTTGGTTTTGTTGTTGTGGTTGACGCGGTAGGTGCGGTTGTCGAGCAAGAAAAACTCCATGTCCACGAATCGAAAGGCCGTGGAAATGCTACGGGGTGCTTCGGGCAACCCATAGCTGGGGTTGCTCCAAAAGGTCTCGAAGGACTCCTTGGACCATGCGGCGTGTATCCAGCTTCCATCGCTGTCGTTGGGACCAAAATCGTGGTCGTCCCAAATCGCGTAATTGGGACATGCCTTCAACAGGTTGGCCATCTCCGGCGTGCTTCGTGTGTGCGTGTAGCGATGCAAGAACCCACTGTACGATTGAAAGTCAACCTCTCGGAGGTAGATGTTG
>CAZKGY010000236.1:0-3012 GCA_964552305.1 uncultured Comamonadaceae bacterium | reverse complement strand
TCGTTGTCCAACGTGGTGTTCATCGTGGACGAGGCCCAAAACCTCACGCCACACGAGGTCAAGACCATCATCAGCCGTGCTGGCGAGAACACGAAGATCATCTTGACCGGTGACATTCGGCAAATTGACACCCCTTACCTCGACGAACAGTCAAATGGTTTGACGTACGTCATTGACCGACTTCGGGGCAAAGACCTGTACTGCCACATCACGCTGGAAAAGGGCGAACGATCCGACTTGGCCAACCTGGCCAACGACTACCTCTGATCACTGGCGGACGATCCTCGTCGTCCAGTCGCGGTGTTCTCCGTGCAACTTGAAGAGGTACGTGCCTGCTGCCTTGGGCAATTCGAGGGTCATGCGTTGGCGCGCTTGGCCGTGTTGGATGCGCGTGCCGTCGGCGGCGTAAATCTCCCACATGCCCCCTGCCACCGGAAGGCTCAATTGAACGAGGCCGTCGGCTGTCGGGTTGGGAAAGGCCTGCACACGGCTGTCTTGCTCCGCCACGGAGCCGACCACAGGCACCTCGACGGTGGTTTCCGCCACCAGCTCTGGCGCCGCCCCTTGGGCTTCAAAGAGGGCTTGGAAGGCTTGGATGGTGCTGTCTTGCGTGTCAAACATGGGGTTCACCCAACGTGGCGGCATGCTTTGGTACCACAAGCGAACGTCCACAGTCACCGCGCCTGAAGCCCCCGCTTGGATGTCGTATTGCACCACGTCCTTGCCGGCCGACGATGCCGTGGTGTAGTCCGGGTCCAACAAGGCCAACCCCTCCACGAGGGTGGTGTCGTACACCGGGTGGTTCAAGCTGAACCCTAGCGGGAGAAGCCGGTTGTCCTTCGCAGATCCCGCGGCACGCTCAAGGACGTTCGTGGGGTCGCCGTTGACATCCACTGCCACCAGCTCGTACACCTGCACTTCGTCTTCGCCCACGATGCTTTCGTAGTGCGGCTCATGCACAGAGAACGGTTGCTCGTCAACGCCCACCAGGAACCCGCCTTGCTCCCACTTTCCGTTGTGGTACAGCGTGTCCTGGCCTGCTCGCGCCACCACCTCGATCCATGCCCTGCGTGCGGGGTAACCCGAAGGGAACTTGTGCCCTGCCTTGTTGGTGACCGACACTTCCACGCTTCCCCCCCATGCGTCGTTCCAAGACGCGTTGACTGCCAGGTCCACCGTCTCGTGTCGAAGTTGGTCACGGGTCCACTGAATGGTGCTGTCAAACTGCGCTTCGGTGGCGGACAACCCCAACAAGTCGATGTTGTCTCGCATGATTTCGAGCATTTGCACGTTGCCACCCACAAGGATGTGCTCGCTGAATGGGGTGCGTGGTTCAAGGAATGCGTAACCAGAGCTAATGATGACTGGACCGTCGACTTGTGGCATGTGGCAGTCTTGGCATTCGGTGGGCGATTCGCCATTGTCCGCATAAGCACTGTTCAACCATTCGTGGTAGGTCGCCTGTTCCACGTAGTCCTGCCCCGTTGGGTTGCCATCCAAGTCTGCCGTTTGTGTCACCAACGAGTGACAGCCGGCGCACACCTCTGAGCCATCGACATGGGCGCCGTAGCCGATGTTGTATCCAGTGTACGTGATCATGGGTGGATCGTACAGCAGCGGGTCGTCTTTGCCTGCGCCATATTGCCCGTAGATCATCGCGCTGTCGAAAGCCAATTCGCCAGAGAAGGTGTTGCCCACCGAAGGCGCTTGTTGGTGGCAGGCCACGCAGCTTACCCCATCCATGGCCAGGCTGTCCTGAAACAACTGGGCCATGGCGTAGTGTTCCTCACCCACGTGGTGGGCGTTGAAGTGGCCTAGCGGGGCGTGGCAAGACGTGCACTTGTCCTCCAGCTCCAGCTGGTGAGACGGGTTCACCGCCACTTCGTGGGCAACCTTCGCCCGCCAAAACGGATCCTTGGCGCTGTTTGCCATCAACGAGCTGCGCCACTGGTCCGTGGGGTTGACGTCATGCCCATCCGGCAAAGGCATGGCAGGAAAGGTCTGCCCCACCAAACTCGACAGCATGTTTGGATCGGTGCCGTGGCAACCGGCGCACTTGCCACTGCCCGTGAACAACGCGTTTGACGTGTCAGGCAAATCGCTGTAGGCCGTCATGAACGCCCGGCTGTGGTAAGGGTTGCCCTCATCATGGATCCCGTCGGGACGGAAGCCCCATGCCACGAGCATGACCCCTGCACACAACACGCCAAGCACGCCCCATGGGCGGGTGCGAAGGAATGCGGTATATCGGGGTGCGTTCATGGGTACATGACTTGGGTCGAAATGGCAAAGTTGCACGATGCGGCGAAACGTCACATGATGCGTACCGCAGAAACCACTTTTCGACCCATGTGTTCGTTCAAGCGATCCACAATCTCTTGTTTGCCGTGCTGAAATTCCTCTTTCAACGGCCCACTGTCCAGCATGCACACCAACGTGCCGTCCTTTTGCAAGTGGAGCCTCCGGGTCCGATTCGCCACCGCCTGCCCAAACACCTCGTCCCAACTCTCTCGCACCTGCACTTCGTCAAGTTTGCCGCGCAACCGGTGCACCTTCAAAAAGTGCGCGATGACGTCCGCCAAGGGCTTGGAGCTGTTTTCCGCCCTCTCAATGTCTGCGGAATTCCGAATTGGCGCGCGCTTTCTCATGGCGTCAAGGGGGCAATTTCTCCGCGTCCTACTTCAAACACACGCACGTCTGCCCCCGTGGCGGCAAACATGTCAGGAATCCTGCCCAAGTGGGTGTCGGTGATGAAGACTTGACCAAACGACCCATTCGTCACCCGCTTCATCAATGCCTCCACGCGCTTCTCGTCGATTTTGTCAAAAATGTCATCCAGCAACAAAATGGGCTTCACCCCTGTGGCTTCCTCGATGAAGGATAGCTGGGCAAGGCGCAAGGCGAGCAAGAACGACTTCTGCTGGCCCTGGCTCCCAAACCGCTTCAACGGATGGCCGTCCAACTTGAACACGACGTCATCCTTGTGCACCCCGACGGTGGTTCTTCGCAAGC
>CAZKGY010000235.1:0-3015 GCA_964552305.1 uncultured Comamonadaceae bacterium | reverse complement strand
GGAAGTTGAACCCCCGCCGAACGAGCCATTGGGCAGGTTCTTCGTTCAGTTCGCGCTGGTTCCGTGGTTCACTCCAAGCTTTGAGCAACGATCGATTGCGATCCAAGACCCGTTTCATCTTCCATTGGGCCATGGATTTTCTGGTGTTCGGTGTTTTCATCAAGCCAAATGACGGATGTGATTTTCGTGGATGCTCGACCAAATTTGTATCTGGCGGAAAACACCCCATGTGCGTCGCGTGACAATTACCTTCGTCCCATGAAGGAATGGAAAACCGTGGGCGTGGTCGGAGCCGGCACGATGGGCAACGGCATCGCACAGATTGCCGCGCAAGCAGGGTGCAATGTGGTGTTGGTGGATCGCTCCGAGGATGCGCTTGCCCAAGGCGAAGCGCGACTGGCGAAGGTGCTTGGCCGATTGGTCGAAAAAGGCCGCATGGTCGAGGAAGAACGTTCGGGCATTTTGGCGCGGATGACCCGGTCCACGGACATCCAAGCCCTCAAGGAGTGCGACGTGGTCATTGAAGCCATCATCGAATCGCTTGACGCCAAATCGGCGTTGTTTCAAGCACTCGAAGGGGTGGTGTCAGAAGAGTGCGTACTTGCCACCAACACCTCGTCCCTGTCGGTCACGGCGGTCGCGCAATCGTGCCAAATGCCTGGACGCGTCATAGGACTTCACTTCTTCAACCCCGCGCCTTTGATGGCCCTTGTGGAAGTCGTGCCTGCCTTGCAAACCGATGCCGATCTCGCGCCTCACGCCTTTGCCCAAATGGGCCAGTGGGGCAAAACGCCTGCGATGGCCAAAGACACCCCAGGATTCATCGTGAACAGGGTGGCGCGACCGTTCTACAGCGAGGCCCTGCGCATCTCGGAAGAAGGCATTGCCTCTCCCGCGGACATCGATGCGTCGATGCGGGCGGTCGGCTTTCGCATGGGGCCGTTCCAGTTGATGGACCTGATTGGTCACGACGTCAATTATGCCGTGACGTCGACCGTGCACGCCGCGTTTTACGGGGATTCAAGGTACAGGCCTAGCCACACCCAGAGGCAGCTTGTGGCCGCAGGATGGCTGGGTGTCAAATCTGGAAAGGGCTTTTACAACTACGACGAAACGCGCAAACCGACCAACGCCGAAGGAAGTCCTGTTGAAGGGGTGGCTGACCGGATTTTGGCCATGCTGATGAACGAGGCGGCCGACGCAGTCTTTTGGTCTGTGGCAAGCCCCAAGGACGTCGATGCCGCCATGAAAGGTGGCGTCAATTACCCCAAGGGATTGCTCGAATGGTGCGACGAATGGGGCGCCTCAGAGGTTGTTGCCTCTCTCGATGCGTTGCACGTGCGTTACGGAGAAGAACGCTACCGATGCTCTCCCTTGTTGCGTGACATGGCAAGGAAGGCCAAGGCGTTTTTCCCTTAAACAGACGTCCAGCGCCGGATCAAGGCAAGTTGGTGAGAGGCTTTGCCATCCTCATGGCGAACCAGCGAGGTGCCGTCCAATTGGTCTTCCCTCACTTCGCCCGATGCGTGAATCACAGCGCCGTCTGCTTTGCAAATGCCGACATGCGTGATGGCTCCCATGGCGTTGGCGAAAAAGGCCACGTCGTTGTCTTGGAGATCGTTCGAATGCACCTCCACTCCCACCTCGGCCTGTTGCGACGCGTCGCGTGGCACAATCCTTCCCGTGAGCATGGCCGCAAGTTGCACGAGTCCGCTGCAATCCAACCCCCAGCTTGAACGACCACCCCAGTGGTATGGCACGCCTTTCATGGATTCCGCGACGTCGAGCATGCTGCCTTGGTGCCTTGTTGGTTCGTGGCCCAAAGGAGCCACCGTCCATTCCCCCATTTTCCATTCATCGCCATCGAGCCGAACCACGGCCCCAGCAGGCAACACGCCCCCCGGAACCCCATCCCATGCGCTTGACGGCGCTGCCAAACGTACTGGATGCCCTGTCCACAAGTTGGTGACGGGATGCAATTGACGATCGTCCATCCAGCCTTCGTATCCGTCAGGCAACTGGACCTTCACCCAATGCCCTGTGCCCCGTTGCACCAATTGCACCGATTCCCCTGCAAGGACCTCGTTGACGCATTCTGCGCGGTCGCTGGCTTCCGCCCGCACCGGGACATGGCTCAAGTGACACCAGCCTTCCTTCGCATCGCCAAGCATCAGGCCATGGCTTTCAGGACGAGTGCCGAAGCCCCTCCTCCACCGTTGCAAATCCCAGCTGCACCATGGGTCTTGCCTGCTTGCTTCAGGGCGTGAATCAAAGTCACCACAATTCGGGATCCACTTGAACCGAGTGGATGGCCCAACGCCACGGCACCTCCGTGCACGTTGACGCATTCAGGATCCAGGCCCAGCGCGCGGTTGTTCGCAATGCCCACCACCGCGAACGCTTCGTTCAATTCCCAGAGATCGATGTCCCCAGACTCCAAACCGGCCTTGCTAAGGGCTTTGGGCAAGGCGAGCGACGGGGCGGTGGTGAACCATTCCGGCGCTTGTGCGGCATCCGCACAGGCCAAGATTTCTGCCACAGGCGTGAGGCCATGCTTGGCCACGGCATCTTCCGAAGCAAGCACCAGGGCCGAGGCCCCGTCGTTCAGGGTCGACGCGTTGGCTGCCGTGACGGTTCCCTCTTTGTCGAACGCTGGGCGAAGCTGTGGGATTTTGTCCAACCGCACGTTGGTGAATTCCTCGTCGCAATCTACAACCACAGGCTCTCCCCGTCGTTGAGGGACTTCCACAGGCACCACCTCTGAGGCGAACTTGCCAGACTCCCATGCCGCGCTTGCACGTCGGTAGCTTTCAATGGCAAACGCATCCTGCTCCTCGCGCGTGATTCCTTTTTCCTTCGCGCACAATTCGGCGCAGTTGCCCATGTGCGTCTTGTTGTAGACGTCTGTCAGGCCGTCTTTGACCATGCCGTCCTCGAGCTTGATCGCTCCGAATTTCACGCCAGACCGGCCCGCCATGTAATGAGGCACAGAGCTCATGTTCTCCATGCCACCAG
>CAZKGY010000234.1:0-3021 GCA_964552305.1 uncultured Comamonadaceae bacterium | reverse complement strand
TGGGGAGGAAAGTCCGGACAACACAGGGAACCACACTTCTTGAAAGGGAAGGCGCGTCCAACGGGACGTGACAGAGAGTGCCACAGAGATTTAAACCGCCGATGGCCCTCGGGCACAGGCAAGGCTGAAAAGGTGGGGTAAGGGCCCACCAGCGCAAGGGTGACCTTGCGGCTTGGGTAAACCTTGTGGGTTGCAAGACCATGTATACTGGCGATTGAGGGCGTCCCGTCCGAGCCAGAGGGTAGGTCGCATCAGATCAATGACGAAGCCCTTCGGGGAACAGAATCCGGCTTACACCGTGCCATGAAGGGAATCGCGGAAACGTGGTTCCCTTCTCCATTTGAATTGAATTTGGAGGTTTGTTATTGCTATACCTTTGCTGGGAAACTGTGACAAACCCTCTCTCCAAACCACAGCCATGCCTGACATTCAATTTTCTCCCAAGGAGTTGTCGGACCTCCGCATGCATTACCTCAATGAAAAAGTCCGTCTTGAAGATGCCTTGAAGCATGTCGAGGCCATGCTTGTCAAACTTGGTGCGCCAACCGCTGACAAGCCGGCGTTGACCCGAAAGGGCAAGGCACCCAAGAAACGCGGGCCGAAGAGCGTGTGGGGTGCCTTCATCGTCAAGCGCCTGCGTGCGAGGAACCGTCCCATGAGCTACGACGAGCTCATCGCCGATGCCATGTCCATCCACAAAATCCCTGAAGAGCGTCATGCCTCGGCGAAAGCGAGCATCTTGAACAGCGCGTTTCGACTGCGCACGGTTCATGGCAAAATCGTGACGGTCGGACGGCCAGGCAAGAAAGACAAGCTCGTCGTGCTCACGAAGTGGATCACCCCAGACGGTGCCCTCTTGCCAGAACACGCCAAGTCATTCAAAGCCACCATGGGTGGGAAGGCCGCCAAGGTTGACGTGGCTTCCATTCCAGCAAGCCCCTACGAGGAGGCGGACTGACGTCGAATCACACGCAAGAAAAAAGGGCCCCCATGAGGGCCCTTTTTCATGGCTATCACGGAACCCTCAACCCAAGAAGGGGTAACGGTAATTCGTGGGAGACACCAAGGCCTCTTTCACGGTTCGGGGGCTCACCCAGCGGAGCAAGTTGAGGTACGAACCGGCTTTGTCGTTGGTCCCTGAACCACGGGCTCCACCAAACGGTTGCTGGCCGACCACGGCGCCTGTCGGCTTGTCGTTGATGTAAAAGTTTCCAGCGGCATTTTCCAAACGCTTGCAGGCGAGGTCGATGGCATAACGGTCGCCGCTGAAGACAGCCCCGGTGAGGGCGTATTCGGACGTGCCGTCCACCAAATCCAACACGTTTTCGAACGCGTTGGGCTCGGTGTCGTCGTACACATGAATGGTCAGCACAGGGCCAAAAATCTCCTCAACCATGGTTTTGAATTGAGGGTTCGCCGTCACCACCACGGTGGGCTCCACGAAGTAGCCCACGCTGTCGTCGCAACCGCCTCCAGCCACGATGTCTGCATCGTCAGCTTGCTTGGCGTAGTCGATGTAGCCTTTGATTTTGTCGAACGAACGGCGGTCAATCACGGCGTTGATGAAGTTGCCAAAATCGGCCGGCGACCCCATCTTCAACGTGGCCATTTCTGCAAGCATCGACTCCTTGATTGCAGGCCACAGCGATTGGGGCAAGTATGCCCTCGATGCTGCGCTGCACTTTTGGCCTTGGAATTCGAAGGCTCCTCGGATGAGTCCTGTCACGACGGCGTCGACGTCGGCGCTCGCATGGGCCACGACAAAGTCTTTGCCTCCCGTTTCACCCACGATTCGAGGGTAGCTTTTGTAGGTGGACAAATTCTCTCCGATCGTCTTCCAAAGGTGGCGGAACACACCGGTGGAGCCTGTGAAGTGGAGCCCGGCAAAGTCAGGGTGTTTGAACACCACGTCGCCAGCCACCGGCCCATCGCAGGTCACCATGTTGATGACGCCGTCCGGCAACCCGGCTTCCTGGAAAATCTGCATGATGACTTCCGCGCTGTATACCTGGGTGTCGGAGGGTTTCCAGACCACCACGTTGCCCATCAAGGCTGCCACGGCCGGCAGGTTGCCTGCAATGGCGGTGAAGTTGAAGGGCGTGATGGCGAAGACGAATCCTTCGAGCGCGCGGTATTCCAAACGGTTCCAAATGCCGTCGGCGCTTTCGGGTTGTTGCGCGTGAATTTCCTGGGCGTAGTATGCGTTGAAGCGCAGGAAGTCGGCAAACTCACACGCTGCGTCAATCTCTGCTTGGAAGCAGTTTTTCCCCTGCGACAGCATGGTGGCTGCATTGATGGTGCTCCGGTACGGTCCAGCAACCAAGTCGGCGGCCTTCAAAAACACCGCGGCACGGTGCTCCCATGCCAGCGAGGACCAGGCAGGTCGGGCGGCAAGGGCGGCATCGATGGCCTGTTGCACATGCGCGGAGGTGCCGTAACTGAAGTGGCCCAACACCTTGCCGTGCTCGTGAGGGGGCGTCATGGGACGCTTGTCATCGGTGCTGCAACGCGCGTTGCCGATGTACATGGGGACCTCGATGGGGTCTTGGTTGTACATCTCGTGGTAGCGCGCCTCCAAGGCAACGCGTTCTGGGGAGCCTGGCGCATAGCTGAGGACGGGCTCGTTGATGGGATAGGGGACGTTGAAAGTTCCGTGGGCCATTGTGAATGATTTGTGGGGCCAAAACTAAGGCCGATGCCACCCCCATTCCGTCCTTCGTTGACAACTCAATGAAAGACCCCATGCGTCACTTTCCTGCAGCCGTGCTCGGTCGCTTCCAGACAGGCTCGATTCGAATGTCCTTCGTCTGGCTTTTGCTGTTCGGTGCTTCATGGGGCTGTCTGTCCACCGTCCAGGCGCAAACGGGCAAAACCTTGGCCGAACTCAAGACGGAGGCAGCCGCGGCATTTGAGGCAGGCAATTGGCGACAAGCGCATCGCAATTATGCCGAACTGTTGAGCCTCGATGGCACCGACAGGAGCCACCAGATTCGCTACGCCGCCACCCTGTTGCACGACGCA
>CAZKGY010000233.1:0-3023 GCA_964552305.1 uncultured Comamonadaceae bacterium | reverse complement strand
GCCAGGCATCAGCAACGTCAGCACCTTCTTGATTCAGGGCTACCTGTTCGTGGTGATTGTCCTCGAATGGATGAGGCCTGGGTCGCGACTCCCGAGCGTTCGCCTCCACCCTGCGGTCATCTTCATCCTGTCTTTTTTGATCCTCATTGCCGCAGGCACCTGGCTCTTGTCCATGCCTGAAATGACGACGATCCCGGGCGGCATGCCCTTCGTGGACGCGTTGTTCACCTCCACCAGCGCGACGTGCGTCACCGGCTTGATGAGCCTGGACACCATGACCCAATTCACGGCGAAGGGCCATTGGGTGCTCCTGTTGCTCATTCAATTGGGTGGGTTGAACTTCATTGCCTTCGGGTCGTTCTTGGCGTTGGCGTCCAAATTTGGGGTGGCCGTCAAACAGCACGACGTCATCGAGGACTTCGTGAACACCGACAACCTGCTCGGCAGCTCTGGAACGCTAAGCAAAGTGGTCGCCTGGTGCCTGGGACTGGAAGCGGTGGGCGCCTTGACCATGATGGCGCTGTGGTCCCCTGACGTGCCTTTCGCGTCTTGGACGGACCGCCTGTTCTCGTCCGTGTTTCACAGCGTGTCCGCCTTCAACAACGCAGGCATCACCCTCTTCACCGATGGATTGGCGCACCCTTGGGTCGCGAGCAATTGGCTCATTCATTGGGTGGTCACGGTGCTCGTGTTCCTCGGGGCATTGGGCATGGTTACCATGTTCGACCTGTTCGACTTTGGCAAGCTCAGGGAGCGCATGGCGCAGCCCTGGAAAACAATCTCGTTTCCCTCCAAGATTGCGTTGTACTTCTCTCTGGGTTTGGTGACTTTGGGTACGCTGGCATTTGGGCTGTTGGAATGGAACGGCACCATGGACGGCATGTCGACGTTCGGCAAGGTGACCACCGCGGTGTTTCAAAGCGTCACGCGCACCAGTGGCTTCAACACGGTGGACATTGGAAGCGTGGGGCTGCCCATGTTGTTTGTGTTGCTCGTCCTCATGTTCATTGGGGCTTCCTCCAGTTCCACAGGGGGTGGGATCAAAACATCCACCTTGGCCATCGTCATGGCAGACGTGTGGCGCACCGTCAGGGGCTCGGACCACGTGCAGATTTTCCAGCGGACCATCAGTGCCGTGTTGCGGTCCCGAGCGTACAGCGTGTTGTTGTTCTTCTTGGTGGGAAACGCCATAGGGATGTTCGCGCTAACCCTGACGGAAGGACCTTTGTTGGAAAGCGGCAATTGGGACTTCTTCGACCTGGCGTTCGAGCACGTCAGCGCCATGGGAACCGTGGGACTCAGCACGGGCTTGACCCCCTTGCTCTCTTCGGGAGGCAAACTCATCCTTGCGGCAGCCATGTTTGTGGGGCGTGTGGGCACCCTGACTGTGGCTTTCGCTGTGGGTGGCAAAACGGTCCAAACCCACTTCAAGTATCCCGAGGGCCACACCATGGTCGGTTAAGTTGCATCGTCGTGCAGGAATGACGGTTCGGAGCCATCTTTGCACCATGGGAACCCGCATCACCCCTTACGTTTCAACCGAACAAGAAAACAAGGCGTCTCAGGTCGAACGCATGTTTGACGGTATCGCACACCGCTACGACTTCCTGAACCACTTTTTTTCCTTGGGCATCGACGTGTTGTGGCGCAAGCGCTGCGTTCGTCTGCTTCGCCAGGAACGTCCCAAGCGCATGCTCGACGTGGCCACCGGGACGGCAGACTTTGCCATTGAGGCCGTGCGCATGGGCTTGGACGTGCATGTCACAGGCGTCGACATCAGCGCCGGCATGCTCGACGTGGGGCGAACGAAAATTGCGGCGCGCGGGTGGAACGACCGCATCGAACTGATTCAGGGAGACTCCGTGGCTTTGCCTTTTGAGGCGGATGCCTTCGACGCGTTCACGGTGGCTTTCGGGGTGCGCAACTTCGAAGACCTGCAAGGCGGCCTGAAGGACATGCTTCGGGTGCTCAAGCCAGGAGGTTTGGGTCTGGTGTTGGAGTTCAGCAAACCCCGACGCTTCCCGATCAAGCAAGTGTTTGGGCTCTACTTCAAGCACATCATGCCTACCGTGGGCAAATGGGTGAGCAAGGACCCCGCCGCATACACCTACCTCCCTGAAAGCGTGGACGCCTTCCCTGAAGGCAACGATTTTCTAGACCAAATGACCCTGGCCGGATACACCGATGTCAGGGCGCAACGCCTCACCGGCGGCATCGCCACCATCTACACGGGGCGCAAGGCATGATTCTTCGGGTTCATCCGGGCACGCTTGGGGGCCAAACGGTTTGGGCGCCTCCCAGCAAGAGCATCATGCAACGCGTGGTTGCCCTGGCGACGTTGGCGGAGGGTACCACCATGGTTCGTCGTCCTTCCGAATCCGACGACTGCACCCAAGCCTTGATGATGGCCGCCCAACTGGGCGCGGACATCGAACTCGGCGAAGACGCGTTGGCCATCCACGGTCGCTTTCCTTTGGCCCCGCGAATCAAGACCCTCACCCCTGGCGAATCTGGGCTGGGCATGCGCCTGTTCACGGCCCTGGCAGCGCTCCACGACCAGCCACTCACGATCCAACGGGAAGGCACGCTAGTCGGCCGCCCTACGGACTCACTGTCGTCTGCGTTGGCACCGTTTGGGGGCAAACTTCAAGACGACAACGAATTGGTGGTTTGTGGCCCACTTGGAGGCGCCGACGCCACGTTGGATGCCGCCAACACAAGCCAGGCATTGACCGGACTGTTGACCGCCCTGGCGCATGCTCCGGGTGACTCGACCTTGACCGTGCACCACGTGGTCAGTCGGCCCTACATCGACATGACCCTTGAAGTGGCCGAAGACATGGGCCTCGAAGTCGCACTGGAAGAACTCCCGGAAGGATTGAAGCTGACGATTCCGGGTGGTCAGCGAGCCAAGGCCATGGACGTCACCATCGACGGCGATTGGTCAGCTGGCGCGTTTTTGATGGTCCTCGGGGCACTCTGCGCCGACCATCACCTCGACGTGGAGGGCTTGCTCTCCACCA
>CAZKGY010000232.1:0-3048 GCA_964552305.1 uncultured Comamonadaceae bacterium | reverse complement strand
CCATTGCCGTGACACAAGGCCCCGAACCCTGGAGCACCACATGCTCCATCAAACTCCCTCTGCCGAAGCCAATGGCACCAGCTCGGGCAACCGAGGCGAAGGGGCGTGCGCCAGCCCTCCCTTGAGGCCAGCGTTCCAATCCAACAAACCAACCACGGCGACCATGGCAGCGTTGTCGGTGCAATACCCGAAGGGCGGAATGTACACTTCCCAACCTTCTGTTTCGCTAGCCATCAACAAGGCTTCACGCAGTCCCGAATTCGCACTCACGCCCCCCGCAATGGCGACGTGGCGGATGCCCGTGCATTCCACGGCTTTCGCCACTTCGTCCATGAGCATGTCCACGATCACGCGCTGGATGGACGCACACAAATCTTCCTTTCTCCTCTCCACAAACGAGTCGTCCTGGGCCATTTCCTTTTGAAGGAATTGCAGCACTTGGGTTTTCAGCCCACTGAAACTCCAATGCAGGTCGGGCACCTTGGGTTTGGTGAAGGAAAAGGCATGGGGATCGCCCGCCTTGGCCAAACGGTCCACAACTGGTCCACCGGGGTAAGGCAACCCGATCAACTTGGCCACCTTGTCAAAGGCCTCACCGGCCGCGTCGTCCAGCGTATGACCCAAGACCGTCATGACCGATGGGCTGTCCACGCGCACGAGTTGGGTGTGCCCCCCAGACACGGTCAAGCACAAGAACGGAAAGTCAGGCGTGGGATCGGGCTTCAGCATGTGGGCAAGCACGTGTGCACGCATGTGATGCACCGGGATGGAGGGAATGCCCAAGGCATAGGCATAGGACTTGGCGAAGGACGTGCCCACGTGCAACGAGCCTTGAAGCCCGGGGCCTAGGGTGTAGGCCACCGCATCCAAGTCTGACGCCTGAACACCGGCCTGCTTGAGCGCCTCTTCCACCACGGGCACAATTTTGGCCAAATGCGCCCGAGAGGCCCACTCAGGAACCACCCCGCCAAGGCTTGCGTGCAACTTCTGGCTGGCCACCACGTTGCTGAGCACCTCTTGGCCGCGAATGACCGCCGCCGACGTGTCGTCGCAGGAAGACTCGATTCCCAAAATCACGGTGTGTTCCATGGGACCACAAATGTACGAGGCGAAGAAAGGCTGGGTATCTTTCGATGCACGGATGAATGCCACCGCCACACCCCCAACAGAGGACACGCCCAACAAGCGTTCACGGAACAAGGGCGCTCGCGTCTTGCTCGGGCTTGCCCTATTGGGTGGGATTTGGGGGGCGCGGTTGCCCATTCTGGAACAAGCCTTGGTCGCAGTTGCGCGTCAAGCGGGGTGGTCGCTCGAGGTGGACGGGCTGACCTTGTCGGCCATGCCGTGGTCCCTCGGCGTTGATCGCTTGATGCTGCACGACGAGGCTTCGGGCACGGAAGTCGCGTGTCATCGTTTGGCGATTTCCGGCGTGCATCGTCAGGGCGGTGGTTGGCGAATCGATGACGTCCGTTGGCGCAGGCTCGACATTCAGGCAATGCCATCGACCACCCCGGACGGCGGGTCGTCCCCTTCCCTGCCCAAAGTGCAAGTCAGTCAATTGGCATGGGACACCCTTTCGGTGGCATGGGCGGACACCGTTCACATGGCCTTGCATGAAGGCAAGCTGAGTGGCGCACAAGTGGATGACGACACGTGGCAAGTCGACCATCTTGGCTGGAGCAAGGGTTGGGGAACCACCGCCCCCTTCCGAGACACCCTCTTGTTGTCCCAGGCGGCGTTGTCTGGCAAACAAACCGACGAAACGCTCGCCCTGCGTGCAAACAACATCGCGTTGCCTGGCCTCGAAGCCCATGGGCGATTCTCTTGGCCCCTCGACTCCACCCAAGGACATGTCGCCGTGAATTGGGACGAAGCCAAGCCCTGGCTGGCGATGTTGGGCGACGGCGCATTGGCACCGTGGTTGGCATACATGGATGGAAACACCGCGTTTCAATGGAACCAAAACCTGGAGTCCTGGACCGCCGAGGCCCAAGGATCCCATTGGCTCAACTTTGTGGCGGAGGGGTCTGTAGACAATTGGCGAATTCGCACCACGCTGCCAGGAGAACCCCTCGGGTTGCCCAAGGTTGCGAAGGCATGGCGCATCGACGCTCATGGAACCTTGGCCGCGAACACCGACGCGTTCCTGCCCTACGTGGATGCCGCAAGTGCCATCATCTTGGGAGACAGTGCAATCGACCTTCGGGCGAGCTGGGCCCCGTTGCCGCAAGAGCCGCCCATGGCCCTCGCAGGGGCATCCACCCTTGAGCTTCGGGCGTGGCCGGGTTGGGTGGTGGCGTCGCGCGACACCGTTCGACTGCACGTCTCTGGACGTCCCGAATCGTTCGCCTTTCAGGCAGAGGCGTCTTTTCCTGAAGTGCGAGGAAGCCTTCAAGGAAACAAGGACGGCAATCGGGTGACCGTGGATGGCCGCGTGCAAGGGCGCATGACCGGAAGCTTCGAGGAGGACGTGGTGCTGCGTGGGTCTTGGGATGCGCGCAATGGCTGGTTGGGCGGTACGACATCGATCGTTGCCAAGGGCAGCCTTTTGGACAGCGACTCACTTGCGTTGGATGCAGCATTCAACGACTTGACGCGATTGGAAGACGTGGCCATGTCGTTGACAGGGGCAGGCATTGAAGCATCCCTCGAGGGCAACGTCAATCCGACATCATGGTCGGCTTTTCTGAACGAGGCGATGCATCGGTCGCCCACGACCACCTGGCCGGCATTGGCGGTCCAAGGAACGGTGGCCCATCGTTCGTGGATGCGTCGTTGGCTTCCCGAATCATTGGCATGGCAAGAACCACTCGATTTTGACATGCGGCTGGCCGAAGACACCTTGAATGGACACGTCGGAGTGCACGCATGGTCGTGGGGTGACCTCCATTTTGAGCCAACCAAGGTGACCTTGTCGGGAGATCGGGACCAGTTGAACATGGATGGACGGCTTTCGGCCTCGGGGAGTGCATGGATGCCGGAGCGCGTGGACCTCATCGTTCAAGCAGACAGCGCTTGGCACATGGACCTGGGGTGGGAACACGAAGG
>CAZKGY010000231.1:0-3054 GCA_964552305.1 uncultured Comamonadaceae bacterium | reverse complement strand
CACCATGGCATCCATGCCCTTCATCAAACCGTCGTGAAACGTCACTCGCCCGACCAAGGAGGGCTCCAGTTGGGTCCATTGATCCCACACCCAACGCGGCAGAACCTGATCGTCTTTGGACAACTTCGCATGAACCTCGTGCCCGGCCACCACGCCACACATGATGTCGTTCCAACCCACCAGCGGCAAGTTGCCGGCCAAGACCATGCCCACTTGTTTGGTGCCCTCCTGACGCCTCGTGCGCCCGTGCAACCATGCAGTGACACCCTCTTCTGACAGGGCTTCGCCATGGCTGCGAAGGGTGAGGTCGATGCTCTCGGCGGTGAACCAGCCATTGGCCGCTTCGGCGGAGCGCTTGACTGCGTCGTTTTGAGGCGCCTCCTCACGAAGCCACTGGCCGAGTTGAACCAAGGATGGAAGGAGATTGTTCAAGTCGTACATTTATAACACAAAGGTACCTGCGATGGCCATCATGATTACAGACGAATGCATCAACTGCGGTGCATGTGAACCGGAATGCCCCAACAACGCCATTTACGAAGGTGGCGCCACTTGGAAGTTCTCGGACGGCACGGGAATCACGGGACGTGAAGAACATCCCGTCTCCGGGGTCGTGGAGGCTGAGGAAGAACACGAGGCGGTCAACCCTGACCTGTACTACATCGTGTCCGACAAGTGCACCGAATGCGTAGGGTTCCACGACGAGCCTCAGTGCGCCGCGGTATGTCCCGTTGATTGCTGCGTGGACGACCCTGGCCACAGGGAGTCGGAAGAAGACCTGTTGGCCAAGAAGGCCTTCATGCACCTGTAAGAAAGCGTCAAGACCTGCGTTCAATCAGTGATGAAGACACGTTGCATGCATGGGTTGGCCATGGGCTGGATGGCCTGCCTTCTCTTCCCCTCACTGTGGGCTCAAACGCCTGAATTGGCCCGTGTGCAATCGGCCCACGCCAGCCTGCGTGCCGCGGGCAACGAAACGGACCGATTGGCCTTGCATGCCCAGCTGGAAACGCTCTGGATCGAAGCCCTCGAAGCGGGATCCATTCTGGAAGTGAATTGGTCCGAATGGAACGAGGCCTTGGTGGATCTCGGTGAATCGAACAACCGTCTGCTGGTCTTCACGTGGAACGTGGAGATGGACAACCGGACCCAACGCTATGGCGGATGGGTGGTCCGTGCGAATCCTGAGAAAGAGTTGGGCTACGACTGGGTGTCGCTGAAACACGAAGACCAAGGACGTGACGCCGAAGACAACCGCATGTTTCGCCACGACGGATGGCACGGATGCCTGTATTACGATGGGGTCGTGACGTACGACCGCAATCGCCCCGTGTACACGTTGTTGGCGTGGGACGGCCACAATTCTTTGACCAACCGCAAATGGGTGGAATCGGTGACCATGAACGGCGGACGGGCCAAATTCGGACTACCCAACATCCTCATGCCCGAGGGGCTTCGCAAGCGCTGCGTGCTGACGTATGGCGACGCCGTGCAAGCGACCGTTCGCATCGAGCCCCAAATGAACCGGATTGTCATGGACCATCTGGCACCCCAGAGTCCAGAATTTGCTGGGCAGAAGCCTTTTTATGGTCCCACCCTGAGCTACGACGCGTTGGTGTGGCGAAAAGACGCCTGGCAATGGGAAGCCAACGTGGCTGTTTCCAATCCTTCGGAAGGAGATCGTCGTGAATACCGAGACCCGTCGGCCAGACGAACGCGTCGCAGGAATTGACCAGAGCGCTCAGCGCGCGGAGCGCCACGCCCCTTGTCCCAGCATCACTTCGGTCGCGCCGGAACCGTACTTCCTGGGATCTCCATCGCGCCAAGTGCAATCGGGATGGTCCTGTTCCAAGCGGCTGCGCAGTTGGTGGCGAAGCACCCCTTGCCCCACCCCATGGATGAAGACAATGCGACGAAGTTTCTCCCGCTTGGCAATGTCCATCATCCGGTCGAAGTGGGCAATTTGAATGCTCAACTTGGCGCGATCCGCCAGGCCCGTTTGGTCGTCCACCAATTCATGGATGTGCAGGTCGACCTCCATGTGGGCGTCTTTGCGGTGCATGCTCGTCGCTTGTGCATGACGGTATTTGACTTCAAACTCTCGCTGCAACGCACGCATGCGCTTTTCCCCAACGTCTTGCCTGAGCAATTGCGCCATGTCCATGCCCCTTGCCTCGTATTTCTCGGCCTCTTGTTTGGCATCGGGCGCCAGCATGAGTTCGGACGCCTCCACGGTCCGGTCGAAACCGTCTTGATCCGTGACTGTCACGGCACTTCCCTCTTGGGAAACGACCACCGCCTCCCCCACGTCGTTCAAGAATCGAACGCGCACTCCTGGTTGAAAGGCCTTCATCGCGTCAACTTGCTTTCGTCTTGCGCAAAACCCATTGGCAGGTGATTGCCTTGCCTTGGTGGAAAGGTCCCTCGTCCAAGTGTTGCTCGCACTTTGCAGACCAAAGCGTTTGGCAAGGCTCTCCATCCAGGTCCTTGACGAACGTCGTTTCGTCAAACAGCATGTCTACATCTTTGGGGCCTCCAGAGGCCAATCCAAGTTGATCCTTGTGGAATCCCTCCACCACCAAAATGCCGCCTGGCTTGACCCAAGACCAAGCCCGACGGTGAAATGCCTCTCGCATGGAAGGCGGCATGTGCGCAAACACCAAGGCCACCACATCGAACGTTTCGTTGGGATTCACCTGCATGGCGTCGGCGACTTCCACCTCAAGCGAAACGCCTTCTCGCTCAGCCCAATCGACACTTTTCTTCACCCCCACTTCTGAGGCGTCAAAGCTGCGAACACGCCATCCCTCTTTGGCCGCCCAGACCCCGTTCCGGCCTTCGCCGTCGCATGGTAGATACAGCGAGCCCGGCTGCTTGATCGCCAACTGGGACGCCAAGAAAACATTCGGCAAATACCCGTACACGATGTCGTGCTCACGGTAACGCATGTCCCAGTGGTTCGCCATGGGTCAAAGGTCGGTTTCCGCTCCCCTACCTTGCCAAGAAAACTTGAGAAATGTTGCGAAGCTTGATTTTGGTCTGCCTGGGTTCCAT
>CAZKGY010000230.1:0-3076 GCA_964552305.1 uncultured Comamonadaceae bacterium | reverse complement strand
CGTTGATCAGGGCTTGAACGGTGCTTGTCAAGTTGAACCGGTAGGCGTTGGCCGCCCGGTCGTATTCCCCGCCTACGGGGATGGGGGCGGTTTGGTCTGGGGTGGGCAACGAGACGTCGTCGGCACCTTCCATGAGCAGGAAGAGTTGGTCTTGCGGCCCAAACGACTTGTTGAACCAAGGGTCAACCACCGGCATCACAAGTTCGGCTCGCAACACGGTGGCGTTTTGGCCGTCATCGCCGCGGTACGCCTCGAGGCCGACAAAGTCCAGGTTCGTTTTGCACCCAGAACCGGACATGACGTAACAGGCTCCGTCGTCGGGCAACGTCGACACAGAGGGGTCATTGAACGCCCCCAATTCGCCAACCCAGTCCTGCTCAAACAGATTCACCCTGGCACTGAGCGGGCTGATGGCGAAGTCGTAAAAGCTCGTGTCTGTGTCGTTGTGGTAATGGATGCGCATCACGCTCAGCCCGGTGCTGATGTCAATCGCCACCGCACCCTGTCCACCGCTTTCGCGTCGCACAAGCAAGCCAGGGAGGTGATTCAGCCAAGGCGTGTTTCCGGCGAAGGTGCTCGCAGGCAGGTCAAGGATTTCCTGCGCGATGGAAGGCTGCAACGGCACGCGAAGCACTTGCCCCAACGTGTCGTCCCCCAAAATCGTGGTGCTCAGAGGATCCAGTTCGAGCGGCATTTGCGCACCATCCACCCATTCGACGCCCGTCGTGGACACGTTTCGGTTGCTGAAGTAGGCACTGTCGAGCGAAAGGCTGTCGACGAGCGGCTGCACCGAGAACGTTTGGGGTCGGAGGGTGCCGTACCAATCTCCAGTGTACCTCAACACGAGGTGCATGCTGTCTGCCACAGGGTTGGACCCAAAGTCGATGCCCGTCGCTGAGAGCCTAAGCTGGGAGGCGAAGGACGCGTCCACCGTACCGAATCGCGGATGGAAGCAACGGCCGACGAGGCCCGTGCTCAAGTCGTCCGTTTCAAGGCTGTCCTGTCGGACCGTTTGAAACACCACAGGAACCGTGTCCAACGAGAGCTGGAGCACTTCGGCTTCTGGCTGAATGCCAAGGCCAATGTCGGTGGTAGGCTTGGTGCATCCCGATGCGCCAAGCAAGAGGCATCCTAGGAAGAAGCAGACTGTCGGGTGGATGCGGTTCAAGGTCCTCTTCATGAGGACGCGAAGTTCAACAAAGAACTTCAATTACTCCGCGACAGCCTCAGTTTTTCCCTCGAGAATCGTGTCGTAAAAGGCGTTGATTTCTCCGACGAAACCTTCGTTGCCTGGGAACGACATGATTGGCTTGTCCAAGCCTGCGAGGACGCCTTGGGCGTGGTCGCTCATGGTCTCGGAACCCACGATGATCGCGTCGGCGTGGTTCATGCCGAGCGCATTGAGGTTGTCGAACGTGGGCTCGCCGATGCTCTCAAGTTCCTCGGCTGGGATGCCGTGTGCCACGGCTTTCTGGGCCATGCCTACATCCAACGCGCCGTCGAAGCCTTCGTTGTACGCGTTGAAGATCACCTTCGCGTTGGCGAAATAGGGCTCGTCGGCGAACACGTGCTTCAGGTACAATGGGACCAAGCTGGTCATCCAGCCACTGCAGTGGATGATGTCTGGCGCCCAGCCCAACTTGCGCACCGTTTCCAGCACGCCGCGAACGAAGAACAAGCTGCGCTCGTCGTTGTCGGCGAACATGTTGTCGTCTTCGTCCGTCAACACAGCTTTGCGTTTGAAGTAGTTGTCGTTGTCGATGAAGTACACCTGAATCCGTGCTGAGGGGATGGAGGCCACCTTGATGATAAGCGGGTGGTCCGTGTCGTTGATGTTCAGGTTCATGCCTGACAGGCGAATCACCTCGTGCAATTGGTGACGACGTTCGTTGATTTTGCCGAAGCGAGGCATGAACACGCGAATCTCTTTGCCTTTCTCGTGGGTTCCCTGAGGCAACATCCGTGAGACGTGGCTCATGGTGGTTTCAGGGAGGTAAGGGGTCAGGTGTTGGGAGATGTACAGTACGCGTGGCTTGCTCATAATCAATCGTTCATCAGTGTAACAGAAAGGCAAGATAGGTATTTTTGGGCCAAATTCCAAGGAAACACAAGGGTTTCCGGGGCATTGAAACGCGACAAAATGGTGATTTTGCATTCTTTGGAGGCGCTCCACGAGTGGCAGAATTCGGTCCATTGGAAGGACCGGATAACGTCCTTTGTGCCCACCATGGGTGCCTTGCATGACGGCCACCTGAGCCTGATAACCAAAGCGCTGGAACAGGCAGAGCTGGTGGTGGTTTCCGTGTTGGTCAACCCCACCCAATTCAACGATTCCAGCGACTACGACGGGTATCCGAGGACCTTGGAGTCGGACGCGGCCAAGGCAGCCAGCGCGGGGGCCCATGCCGTCTTTGCGCCCACCGCAGAAGGGTTGTACGGGGGTGTTCCCACGGCGCCAGAGGTTCGTTGGGGCGCGCTGACCGATGCCTACGAAGGGGCGTTTCGGGCCGGACACTTCGACGGGGTCATCCGGGTGGTGGATTTGCTGTTTCAAGCGGTCCGGCCGAATTCGGCGGTGTTTGGCGCCAAGGATTTGCAGCAAGTGGCGGTTGTTCGAAGGATGGCCCAAGAGCGGCATCCCCAGGTCGCCATCGTCGTGGGGGAGCTGGTGCGGGACGCACGGGGGTTGGCGTTGAGTTCTCGAAACGTCAGGCTGGACGACCAAGGCATGGAACAGGCGTTGGCCCTTCACGAAGCCCTGTCGTCGATCCATGCGGCTGGTCAAGCGCTGGACGCGGATGGCTGTTGGACGGAGGCGCTGGATCAAGCACGAAAGCAGCTGGGGGAGCAGGTAGTCCTGGAGTATTTGGACGTCGTGGACGTCGACACCTTCGAACCCCAGCGCAAGAAGGGGAAGGGAGCTGCTTACGCCGTGGTGGCAGCCCACGTGCAAGGGGTGCGCCTCATTGACAACATGCGCGTGGCGTGAACGCTTTGCGGTCGTGGTCGACCGAGAACTGACAATAGTTTCGGAACTTCGTCGCAAATCATTTGGTCATGGGTACAGTCGGAATGC
>CAZKGY010000229.1:0-3082 GCA_964552305.1 uncultured Comamonadaceae bacterium | reverse complement strand
TGAACGGAGGCATGCCCGAGGTGGATGCGGTGAAGCAAACTCAGGAGCATGCCCACCGTGTGCTCGCCGACTGCGTCTCGGTTGCCCTCTGGGCTCGAAAACACATCCACGTTGTGGGCGTCGCACCACGCGAGGTCGATGTTCTCTAGCCCCGAACCGCTGCGGGCGATCCACCGAAGGTCAGGCAGTTGCTCAAGGGTCGAGGCATCCATGGGGAGGCGGCTTCTGAGGACCAAGCCTTCCACCTTCGGGTCTCGTTGTTTCGCCTTGGCGATGAGGCTTTCTGTGGTCAATTGGGTGCCGTCATGGCATGCCATGCCCTCCGCATTCAGGCGGTCTTGCAGGGTGTGGTGGACGGTGTCAAGGAACCAAACGTGCATCGGTTCGGTCACAGGATGGAGGCAATCAACGAGCCAATGCTGAAGTAGATGATGAGCCCCATGATGTCGTTCGCGGTCGTGATGAACGGCCCTGTAGCGAGGGCGGGGTCGATGTTTCTCTTTTCCAGCATCAAGGGGACAAACGCACCAAACAGTGCAGCAAAGACAATCACGCACAACAGCGACGCACTCACCGTGGAACTCAGCATCCAACCAAACCCAAGCAACAAGCTCGACATGAAGATGATGGCGGAGCAGATCACCCCATTCACCAACCCCACCCCGAGCTCTTTGACAAGCCGGCCAAACACGTTGCCCATGTTGACGTTGGCGGAGGCCAGTCCTTGCACCACAATGGCGGAGGATTGAACGCCCACGTTGCCGCCCATGGCCGCGATGAGCGGGATGAACAGCGCCATTTCTGGATTGTTTTCGATGTCAAAGGCGCCGATGACGTAGGCGCCGCCAATGCCTCCTCCAAGGCCAATCAACAGCCAGGGCAAGCGTGCGCGCGTGAGGGTCCAAACGCTGTCTTTGCCTTCCACGTCTTCCGAGATACCCGACGCCAACTGGTAGTCGCGCTCGGCGTCTTCGATGATGACGTCCACGACGTCGTCAATGGTGATGCGACCCAAGAGCACGCCACCTTCATCCACCACAGGCAAGGCCACCAAGTCGTAGCGTTCCATGAGCTTGACCACGACTTCTTCGCTGTCGTGAACCCCCACGGTCACCAATTCGTCGTCGTCGATGAGGTCTTTCAAGATGGACCGAGCACTCGACGCGTTGAGCAAGAGGCTTTTGAGGGAAAGCCTTCCGTTCAGCGCGCCCTCTCGGGAAACGACGTAGATGGTGTAGATGTTTTCGACGTCTGACGCCTGGGCTCGAATTTCACGGATCGCCCTCGCCACGGTCCAGTCCTCTTCGACCTTGATGAGCTCGACCCCCATCAAGGCTCCCGCGGTGCCCTCTTCGTACTGCAGAAGTTCGAGCACTTCGGAGGCGCTCTCTTGGTCATCGACCAAGCGCAGGGCCTCTTCCACTTTGGCCTCAGGCAAGTCTGCCAACGCGTCTGCCGCGTCGTCGGAATCAAGACCCTCGATGACGTCTTCGGCGATTTCTTTGGAGCTCAACGAAGTCAGCAGGGACTCGCGGATGTCTTCTTCCAATTCGGCAATGACCTCCGACTTGGCGTCGGCGTCAAGCAAACGGTAGAGGTACAGCGTTTCTTCTTGCTTGAGCGTGTCGAAAATGTCGGCCACGTCCCTCGGGTGAAGGTCACCCAGCACTTGGGCAAGCTCCACGTCACGTCCTTCGCCCATTTTCAGGCGGAGGTCGTCGAGGAATTCCTTGGTCAACTCAAGCATGGCGCAAAGGTAGCCTTCCCAACGCCTTACTTGCGCTTTGCCCGAAAGAAGGCGGACAGCAAGGCCGCTGACTCTTCGGCCAAAAGCCCGCCTTGGCAAGTGGTTTTGGGGTGAAGCATGGTGAGGTCTCCATCAAACTTGCTGTGTCCCCGTTTCTCGTCTTTGGCGCCATACACCACGCGCCCAATGCGCGTCCAAAAGGCCGCCCCGGCGCACATGGGGCACGGCTCCAGCGTCACGTACAAGGTGCATTGGTCCAAAAACTTGCCGCCGAGGTACTCGGAGGCCGAGGTGAAGGCCTGCATTTCGGCGTGGGCCGTGAAGTCGCGCAGGCGTTCGCACAGGTTGTGGGCGCGCGCGATGACCTGCCCTTGGGCAACAATGACGGCGCCCACTGGCACTTCGTCAAGGCTTGCTGCCTGCTCAGCCTCTTGCAGGGCCATTTTCATGAAGCGAACGTCGTCGTCGGAAAAGGGGGAATCGTTCATGCGAGAAGGGGTTCTGATGCCGATGCCAGGCAGCGCTCCAGCCATGCCCTCATGCGTGCAAAGGCCAAGGCATTGGGTTCGTGTGCAGGCAGTTGGCCCGTGGCCCGCTCGGGCACCAAACCTTGTTGCAGCGCGGATTGGTCGATGCAGGCGAAGCCAAACCGGTCTGCCCACAACCGACCGAGCATGGTTTGTTCGGGTTGGCCCGGGGTGGGGACCAAGATCGCGTTCACCCCCAAGGCCGCCAGGTCAAGCTGCGAGCTGTAGCCGCTCCGGCAAAGGACCACCTCTGCTTGCTGCAGGGCGCCTGCCAGGGCGTGGTCTTCCGGGTCGTTCCACACCGTGATGTGTCCCTCTTGGGTTGGGGGCATGCCCGGTTTTCCCGCGACGAGCAAACAGGGCTCTTGGGTGTCGGCCATCCAGGCCTTGAGCGCTTCTTCCATCAAGCTGCGGTGGGGCTCCACCCCGCTGACCATGCCCAGCTTGGACCAGGTTTTGGCCGGCTTGGCAAGGCGGTGCTTGGTGAGCCGACTCAAGACTCCCACGTAGTGCGTGGCAGGATGGATGTCCGTGTCTGCCAAGGCGCCGCTGAGGGAAAGGTCGCCTGGCGCCACGTCAGGCACCCAAACTTCTTGGAACGCCGACGCCCAATGGCTCACCACCTTTCTGGCAGAGCGCTTCATGGGGCTCGGGACAGGAAGTTGCAACTGGTGCGACATCAGGACGCTGGGGACTTCCGGGTGGGCGCAACCGTAGCAGTTGTCGGAAAACACAGCCTGGATGTCGTGGTCCTGCACGAAGGACTCGGTCCATTGCCGTTCGGCTTCCACGTGCCTCAAAAAGCTGG
>CAZKGY010000228.1:0-3099 GCA_964552305.1 uncultured Comamonadaceae bacterium | reverse complement strand
CCCCCGCATCCCTGGCCCAACGCCGCATCCACTGCACCTCCTGCTCGACGCGTCGTGCCTCCGAGCGCTGTTCCTCGGCCCATCGCAACCACGCGCGTTGCACGCACCCATGGCGCTCCACTTCCCTCCGAACCGCCATGGGCCCCATCCCCTTTCTCAGCGAGAGGGCCAACCAAACCAACTCCATGGACGCAAGCTCCCATTCGACAAAACAGGTCGACCGAACGCTTCACCAGCGCCGGCAATTGTTTTGCACACGATGGCGAAAGCAGGCGAAGATGTTGTTATTTGGCCTCATGCGAGCAATCACATTGGCCATCGTAATGCTGCTGGGCGCGGCGAGCACCCAAGCACAAACCTTGGCCGGACGCGTCACCGACGCTTCCCAAGAACCCATTGTGGGCGCCTACTTGACCAACGGCGTCACCACCGTAGCCACCGACGTGGATGGCCAATACACCCTGACACTCAAGCCGGGCGAACACACCGTTTGGTGCACCTTCATCGGCATGACCAAGCAGGAATTCAAGGCCACCTTGGCGGAAGGCCAAATCGTGGAGTGGAACCCTGTCATGGCATCCGCCGCCGAAGAACTTGGCCTGGTGGTCATCTCTGCCGGAAGGTTTGAACAGGACGCCTCCGAGGTGACGGTGTCCCTGGAGGTCCTCAAGCCCGCCCTGGTGGAAAACAAGGCCACGACGTCGTTGGAAACCGCCATCGAACAAACGCCAGGCGTCAGCCTGGTGGACGGCGAACCTCAGATTCGCAGCGGCAGCGGGTTCAGCTACGGGGCGGGGTCTCGCGTGATGGTCATGGTGGACGACCTGCCCGTGCTGAGCGGCGACGCGGGACGACCCACTTGGAGCTTCTTGCCCCTCGAAAACTTGGAACAGATCGAGGTCATCAAAGGGGCCAGCTCCGTGCTCTACGGAAGCGCGGCGCTCAGCGGGGTAATCAACATCCGGACTCGCTACCCAGACGCGAGGCCCCTGACGCGGGTCAGCCTGCAACACGGTTGGTACAGCGACCCCCAGAGCGCCGATTCCCTTGGCAGCAAATACTGGGAAGGGACGCTCCAACAAAGCAACGTCCGGTTCCTGCACAGCCAGCAACTCGGCGGTTGGGACGTCGTGATTGGTGGCAACCTGCTTGGCGACGACGGTTACAAGGGTCCCGAGGTCTACTCGGACAGCGTGGCCGGCGAATGGATTCCCATCGACACCGCGTCGATGGCATTCAACCCGTTCGACGTGAACCGCTACGGCGCAAACAGCCAGGCAAGGGTGAACGTGAACATCCGCCGGCGCGAGACGAAGGTGGAGGGGCTGACGTTTGGGCTGAACACGAACTGGCAACAAGGCGAGTCCGTGAACACCCTGATTTGGGAGCGGGCCTACGACGGCCTGTATGGCAGAACCGACGGGGCGGCCACCCGAACCAAGCAACTCGTCGGCACGGTGGACCCTTACGTGGAATACGTCTCTTCGTCCGGGACGCGACACAGCCTGCGGAACCGTTGGCAACACCTCAACAACGACAACGACAACGGGCAGGGCAATGCCAGCGACGTGTTTTACTCCGAATACCAAGTGCAGCAACGCGGTGAGCCATGGGGGGTGCCTGGCTTGATTCTCACCGGAGGGGCGGTCCACCAACTCACCCTCGGAAGGGCGGAACTCTATTCAGGGGGCAATCCCAATGGCGTGAACACGGCGCGAAACGTTTCGGCCTACGCGCAGGCAGACCAAAAGGTCGGCGAACGGTTGAACCTCTCCTTGGGAGGTCGGTACGAACATTTCAGCATCAACGACAGCACCGCCTCGAAGCCCGTGTTTCGCGCGGGACTCAACTTCCAGCCTGCCGAAGCCACCTGGCTCAGGACGAGCTTTGGGCAGGGCTTCCGTTTCCCGACCATCGCAGAAAAGTTCATCCGAACCGGGGTCGGCCCACTCCAAGTGTACCCGAGCAACGACCTCCGGCCCGAAACGGCGATCAACGTCGAAGCCGGAATCAAGCAAGGCTTGCAGATTGGCGCGTTTCAAGGATTCATCGACGCCGCGGCCTTTTTCCAAGCGTACGAGAACTTCATCGAATTCACTTTTGGACAATGGGACCCCAATGGCGGGGTGGACGAACTGTATGGATTTGGGTTCAGGAGCTTGAACACGGGAAGCAGCCAAGTCACGGGTTGGGAAACTTCGTTGATGGGACGGTTTGTTTGGGGTGAAACGACCTTGAACCTCCTCACCGGCTACACCTACACGAACCCCATCAGCACCACGCCAGACTACGCGTACCACGTCGCAGAAGCAGGAAACAGCACCACCGGCATCACCTACAACACCACGAGTTTCAACGTGGAGTCTGTGCCATTGGACGAGGGGGTGAACCTGTTCAACGCCGACTCGTCGTTTGCCCCTGCTGGGAACATCCTCAAATACCGCTCCCAGCATCTGTTCCGGTTTGACGCCGAGGTCCAACGCAACGCTTGGTTTTTGGGGTTGAGTGCGCGCTACCAAAGCACGCTTCAAAACATCGATTTGGCGTGGTTGGCGTTTGAGCGATCCGGACTCATTGAGCCCTGGGGCTTGGAGCAGTGGCTTGCCGACAACCCACAGCAGCCGTGCGTCGTCGACCTCCGCGCAGGAATCAACCTGAACGAGCAGCACAAAGTTTCCTTGGTGGTGAGCAACTTGACCAACGCGGAGTACAGCGTCCGTCCTTTGGCCATCGAATCGCCAAGGCTTGTGAACGTGGTGTACACCTACGAGGTTCATTGAGGCCTTTCTGAAGACCTTCGCGACATGAACATCCTTGCCGTCATCCCCGCCCGCTACGCCTCGACAAGGTTTCCTGGCAAGCCCTTGGCCGTGGTGGCGGGCACGCCAATGATTCAACGGGTGCACCAGCGCGTGGCGGACGCGGCGGCCTGCCAGAAGGTGGTTGTGGCCACGGACGACGAACGCATTGCTGAAGCCGTCCGAGGCTTTGGTGGCCACGTCGTGATGACGTCCGAGGCTTGCCCCAACGGCACCGTGCGATGCCACGAAGCCGTGGAACGCTTGGAGGCCAATGGGGAATCGTTCGACGCGGTGCTGA
>CAZKGY010000227.1:0-3116 GCA_964552305.1 uncultured Comamonadaceae bacterium | reverse complement strand
TTTCCTCGACACGGAAGGCTTGCCGTGGTCGGTGGAAACGGCCTATCGGATCCCAGGGTTGACCCCTTCCGAACAGGCATGGCTAATGGCCTCCGAGGCGTGGTTGCACCAGGTGTTGGAGCGTCGACACAGCCGTGCCTCCTCCCGCGGCTTCGACGCCGTGTGGCGAGGGCAAATCCGTCCGACCGCGGAAAACAGGTCCATGATGCGGATTCGAACCGAAGGCCTCCGGGTGCAATGGGATTCCTTCGAACAAGGCAACCTGTCCGGGTCCTGCTCGTGGAAGAGCGGGTCCAGCCGTTGGGTGCTTGGGGCCCATCAACTGATGTGGGGGCATGGCTTGACCATTCCGAGGGCTTCCCTTTTTGCAGAGGGGTGGTTTCGAGGTCAATCAGAGGTGAGGATGGCAGCAACTCCCGTGGCCTTGTTCAGCGCAGCTTGGCCTCAAGCCTTTGATGGTTTGGCCTGGATGAAGCAAGCAAGCCGCATCGGTCTGGGCACGTCGTTGTCCCAAAACCATGCGTCGCTTTGGCTTCAGAAAAAGCGAAACAGGATGCATGCCTCCGCGTCCGCCCACACCGAGGGGGGTATCCATTCCTTCGGCTCGGAGATGCGGCTGGTCGATGGCCGATGGGACGTGGAGTTGGCCTGGGCCGCATGCCTGAGCCTCGACGGGTGGCTGGGCAAGCATCGTGTGGCGGTGCGTCGTGCGTACAACACGCGTGCGATGTGGCAAGGCGTTTGGATTCGGGAAGGGCCCCAGATGGACCTTCGGTGGTTTGGCACGTGGAAGTCCCAGGACACTAGGGCGTTGTTTCAATGCCAAATGAGCCAGCGTTGGGAGCGCATGAAGCGAGAGCAATGGACGGTGCGTTGGTTGTTTCAACCGTCGCAAGGCGAGCCTTTGAGGTGGTCAGGGACCATGGATGAAGGTGGGCATGAGACCAGCCTCCGCGTGCGCCGAGATGGCTGGCAGCTGGATGGGGGGCTGCGTCGGACGCCGGAGGCTTGGCGAGCCGGATGGGGATGCACCTTCCATCACGAATGGGGTAAGGGGTGGACCGCAGGGCTGGGCTGGTTGCAATCGAACGGGGGGGGCTTGAATGGCAGGGTGCTGTGGCGTGCCATGGACCGTGCCCAATGGGTCACTTACCCATCCACGCAGCCTGGCAAGATGATGGCTTGGGTGCAAGGGGAATTTCTGAATGGGTGGCACTTGGGTGTGCGTGGCATTTGGTCCCCAACCCAAGAAGAAGCCTTTCGGTTGGAGTGGCAAATTTCTCGGGAACGCTGAGCGAGGTATCTTTCGGACTGCAACACAGAAACCAAGAAAACATGGCCAACACAAGCGACATCAAGAATGGCATGGTGCTTAACCACAACCACGGTTTGTGGCAAATCGTCGAATTCTTGCACGTGAAGCCGGGCAAGGGTGCAGCCTTTGTGCGCACCAAGCTCAAGAACATCGAGACGGGCAAGGTGGTGGATCACACGTTCAACGCAGGCCACAAGATTGACCCTGTGCGCATCGAAACCCGAGAACACCAATTCTTGTACAACGATGAATCGGGCTACCACTTCATGAACAACGAAACGTACGAGCAGGTGTGCATCGAGAAGCACCTCATCGGCGCTCCGCAATTTTTGAAGGATGGGCTGAATTGCTTGGTCGTGTTTCACGCCGAAGAAGAACGCCCCATCTCCTGCGACTTGCCCAGCCACGTGGAAATGGAAATCACCTACACGGAGCCAGGCGTCAAGGGGGATACGGCCACCAACACCTTGAAGCCCGCCACGGTGGACACGGGTGCGGAGGTCCGCGTGCCGCTCTTCATTGACACGGGAGACTGGATCAAGGTGGACACGCGTACAGGCGATTACACCGAGCGGGTGAAGAAGTAACATGGTTGAAGGCTCAACCCAAACGGAACACACCATGTCGAACACCCGAGAGCGCAAGTTGAGGGAAAAGCTTGACCTGAGGGATTTCAAGCTCAAGGCGCTGTTGGAGGTGACCCAAGCCATCAATGCCCAATCGTCGGAGGAGGCCTTGATGTCGAGGTACGTAGACGCATTGAAGGCACACTTGGGCATCGATCGCTTGGTGCTTTACGCGGCCGAGCTCGACGGTGCCTCGTGGCGGTTGATGGTGGCGGAAGGCACCCAAGGGAATTGGCCCGACCGTCAACCTGCAGAGTTTTTCGAAGCCTTGGACCTGGAGGGCATAGGCTTGACTGGTGCGTTGGGGGCGGATGAGCATCCCAACGACGTGGTCGTGCCCGTCCATCAACACGATGCGCCCATCGCTGTGGTGCTCGCGGGCGACACGTCTGAGGACGTGCGAGGGGTGAGTCCCATTGTCAAGCACTTGAATTTCCTCGTCACCTTGACGAACATTTTGGTGGTTGCTCTGCGAAACCGAGCGTTGGCCTTGGAGACATTGAAGCAGGAGGCCTTGAGGCGCGAACTTGAACTGGCAGGCGAGATGCAAGCCATGTTGATGCCCAAAAATTGGTCCCATCTGCCCTTGGACATTCACGGCTACTACCAGCCTCACACCGAGGTGGGAGGGGATTACTACGACGCCTTCACCATTCCTTCAGGAGAGACGGTCATTTGCATGGCGGACGTCAGCGGGAAGGGCATCAGCGCCGCACTGATGATGAGCAACTTCCAAGCGCAAGTGCGTGCCTTGTTTGCCGCCGGACCGGGGCGGCTTGAGCAGACCTTGATTGCCTTGAATCAGCGGGTCATGGAAATCGCCCAAGGAGAAAAGTACATCACCTTTTTTGTGGCCGTCGTTGACCCAACCCGCCAAAGCCTGGAATACGTGAACTGTGGTCACAACCCACCGCTGTTTGTGCACCCTGACGGGCAGCCGGAGTTGCTCACGGAAGGCTGCGTTGGACTCGGCATGTTTCGGGAGATCCCGACCATTGGGCAGGGATCGGTTTCGTTGGGTCAAGGGTCGGTGTTGTGTTGCTACACCGATGGCTTGATCGAGCAGGAGAACGACCGCGAGGTCCCCTTTGGCACGGACCGATTGTTTGGACTTTTGGCCCATCACAAAGGGCAAGCCCTCTCGGCTGTCGACGCGTCGATCGTGGCGGCTTTGG
>CAZKGY010000226.1:0-3139 GCA_964552305.1 uncultured Comamonadaceae bacterium | reverse complement strand
TTGCATCCTCCGTTTTCCACCGTCGGCGGCGTGTCACACACGCCATCCCCCTGGATTTGGCAGTTGCCTTCTGGTTGGCAGCTGTACGTGCCGTTGAAGGTGTGCAGCAGGTTCAAATGGTGGCCAAACTCATGGGCCATCGTCTTGTTCAATCCATCCGTGGCCTTCAGGGTGCCCACGGTTCCCACCAGGTTGTGCATGATGGTTACGCCGTCCGACGCCCCGCCCGACACCCCGATGGCGGCATAGGCTTGCACGCCACCGCCCCCGTCGTTGTCGTTGATCTCACTGACCACCCACACGTTGATGTACGATTCCGTGGGCCAAGTCGACAACGACTTGACGTCCCCTTCGTCGGCGCCGTTCGCGCTGCCCGCGTGGGCAATGCCTTGGCTCTCGTACCCAGCCACCGCGGTGCCATCCACGCGCAGGATGCCGTTCGTCGGAGCGCCCCAGGGGTCCCGGCACGCCAGCACAAACGAAATGCCAGTGTCGAACCCCTCGCCCGACGCGTTGCCAAAGTCCTCGTTCAACGCCACGACGGCGCTCTGAATTTGTTCGTCGGTGATGTTCTCCTGTTGGCCGTAAGGAGCTCCTGTGTGAATCACGTGAAAGACCACCGGGATGACCACCTCGTTCGTGTCGGTCGCCACGGGCGCATTCAGCCAAGCCGCGTTGCTGGCTTGGAAGCCCATGGCATACGTCGGATTCTCCTCCATCGCCTTGGCGTGCACCTCGTCCGCCCCGCACGGCGCCTGGGCACGCCCCAAGATGGCCGCGCCAAACAACGCCAAGAACAACACGCACGCTCGCATGCGTCAAAATTCCTTTGGGAAAGGGCGCCCGGGGGACTGGCAGCCCAAAGTTTCCCACAACCGAACGGTTGCGAACAATTGCCAAATGGCACGCTTTCAGGAAACAGCAACCGAACTTTGGGTTGCAACAAACGCTCAAGCAGATGCCTGAAATGTCACAAAAAACGTGGTGGGTGGTCGTGGCCACCCTGGTCTTGGTTTGCGGATTTCTGGGGTTCCAGTTGATGGATCGAAACGACACCATTGGTTCCTTGAACACCAGCAACGCAGAGCTGACGATGGCGAAAGACCAATTGGTGTTGGACCTCGAAAAGATGCGGTTCTCCTACGACACACTCGAGACGGAAAACAGCATGATGGTGGCTGAACTCGCGGCCCAGCAGGAGCGCATTGAGGGGCTGTTGACCAAAGTGAAGAACGGCTACTGGGAACTCGGGCGGGCGAAGAAAGAAGCCGAAACGCTCCGAAACATCATGAAGGGCTACATCGTCACAATCGACTCCTTGAACCAACTCAACACGGCGCTGCTAGACGAGAATTTGGCCATGAAGGAGCAAGTTGAAGCGGTGTCGCAAGAAAACGCCGACCTCGTCCAGCGACAGGAAAACATGGAAGAAATGCTTGAGGCGGGACGCACCTTGCAAATCGCCGACCTGAACCCCACGGGCATTCGCATCCTTTCGTCGGGCAGGCAGCGCGACACCGACCGGGCCACCCGCACGGAAATGTTCCGGGTGTGCTTCACGATCCTCGAAAACCGCATCGCGCCCGTTGGCAACACCACCCTTTCCCTGCGCATCACTGACCCAAGCGGAAACGTGTTGCCCAACCAAGACGGCGAGGTGGAGTTCAGCGCCAACCGGACCATCGATTACGCCAGGGAACGCCTCGATGCCTGCATCTTCTACGACCCCGCGGCCGAAGGCATGTCCTTCCCCAAGGGCACGTACGTGGTGGACATCCTGCAAGGCGAGGTCGTCCTCGGCACCTCCGACCTCGTGCTTCGCTAAGTCGCTGACAAACCAGTCGTCCACGCCCGCAAATCCCTTCACGAAACGCCGTGACGCATCCCCTAGGTTGCGTCATGGTTTTGGAAAGTCGCACCCAGAAAGGGCGCCATGGCGAATGCCTTGCGTCCGCGTTTCTTGAGGACCGCGGGCATCGGATTTTGGAGAGGAATTGGCGGTGGGGAAAGGCAGAAGTGGACCTGATCAGCACCGATGGATGCCATGTCGTGTTTCACGAAGTCAAGCTCCGGACTGGGTGCGACCAATTCCACAACCCTGAGGCATGGCACCCTCGTGCAGGCCAACGCCGGCGCATCGCCAGGGCCGCCCACCAATACATGCGGCTTCGCAAGTGGGAAGGGCTCGGGTGGCGATTCGACGTGCTGCTGGTGTGCCTGACCCAATCGGATGGAGGCTGGGCGCACCGCATCCGATGGCACCCTGAGGCGTTCTTTCCCGAGCCCACCTGATGTCGGCGTACCTTTGCAGCCATGAGAAACAACCCTGACCAAGGCCGCCGACGAGGCGCCCGCAAGGGAAGTGCCGGGCCTGGCAAGAAGGCTGGCGCGAAATCCCAAGGCCCGAGCAAGTCCCGCAAACCGGGAGGACGTGGCCGACCCGACCGGTCTGTCAAATCCAAGTTTGCCCCCGTGCCCGATTCCACTGCAACCATGCGGTTGAACCGGTACATCGCGCAATCCGGCGTCTGCTCTCGCAGGGAGGCAGATGTCATGATTGGCGCGGGCGTCGTGACCGTCAACAACAAGGTGGTCACCGAATTGGGGCACAAGGTGGACCCGACCAAGGACCTTGTTCGCGTGGAAGGCGACACGATTCGTCCAGAGGTGATGCGCTACGTGCTCATCAACAAGCCCAAGAACTTCTTGTCGGTCGAATTTGACCCCCAAGGGCGACGGAGCGTGGCCGACCTGATCAAGAACGCGTGCAAGGAACGCGTGTCCCCGGTCGACCGCATCGAGAAAGAATCAAGCGGGCTCGTCCTGTTCACGAACGACGGCGAGCTGGCCAAGCGATTGACCCACCCCAAGGTGGCTTTCCGCGAATTGTACCACGTCACCCTTGCCAAGAAAGCCACCCCCGAGCAACTGGAACAGTTGAAGGAGGGGTTCGTCCTGGACAACGGGTTTGTGAAGGCGAAGGAAGCCGCGTTCGTGAAAAACGACCCCCACGAAGTGGGCCTCGAGATCCACAGCAACCGAAGCCGGATTGTGCGTCGGATGTGGGAGCACTTGGGGCACAAGGTGGTGAAGGTGGATCGGGTGGCCTATGGGCCATTGACCAAGGAAGACCTGCCCC
>CAZKGY010000225.1:0-3163 GCA_964552305.1 uncultured Comamonadaceae bacterium | reverse complement strand
TCGAGCCACGGCCGAAGCCATCCACCTCTGCGAGGCCGCGGGTTACGACCTCATTTTGGTCGAAACCGTGGGTGTTGGCCAGAGCGAAGTGACGGTCCGAGACATGGTCGATGTGTTTCTGCTGCTTTTGATCGGTGGCGCAGGCGACGAAGTGCAAGGCATCAAACGAGGCGTGGTCGAAATGGCCGACCTCGTGGTCGTTCACAAAGCAGACGGCGACAGAGAAGCAGCATGTCGATCCACCAAAGGAGCCTACCAACAAGCCCTTCACCTGCTCCCCACCCCTCCTTCTGGCGTCTCGCCTGAAGTTCTTTTGGCCTCGAGCCTGACCGGGAAAGGCCACGACGACGTTTGGTCTCAGCTTCATTCGCTTGTGGACCAATGGAAAGCCTCTGGATGGTGGGAAGCACAGCGCCGCAACCAGCGTCTTGAAGCGATGGAACGGCACGCCCGTGAATTGTTGCTCGAAGCCCATCTGAATGCCAAAGCTTCGCTCTGGCAATCCTTGAAAGACGCCGTGGAAAACCAATCCCTCAACGCCTACAGCGCAGCGCGCCGTTGGGTGCTCGGAGAATCCAACGACCAAGGACCAACCTCGTGATCATCGAAGGTTTTGGGATTTGCGTTGCAGCCATCGGAGGCTTCTTGCTCGGATTTGATGGAGTCCGAAATCCATCCAACGAGCCTCTACAAGAGGGTTCCCCACCCTTGCTCGACCGTGGCCGACTGAACCATGTCAGAACCATGGGCATGAAGCTTCAAGAACTGGGCATCCAACAATCCCATTTGCACGAAGAACAGAAGCAACTCGAATCGCTAATTGACCTCAAACGTGGGGTACAACGGCTGTTGAATGGACTGCTTTGCCACATGCAAAACCCCTCCTCCCGAAACGACGTGGATGCCCTCATACCCAAGGTGAGCAAATCGCTCAGGAACTTGCTCATGTTGGCCCGCAACCCCACGATGCCTGCCCAAGACGCCCATGAAATCGTTGCCCAGCTTCGCGGAACCATTGGTTCACTGAATCTATCCTCATGCGAAAATCAAGGCATTCGAAACGAGAAAGTTGCAATCAACCAAGTGAACAGATTGTTGAAGCATTTTGCCGCGAAAGACGATTGACGTTAGAGGGTGGTCGGGCGCAACAACTCCATCGCCTCTTCCAACGAAATGACTCGTTGACCACCTTCCTTCATGTCCTTCAGCCCCACTTTGCCGGCACTCAATTCCTCCTGACCAAGCACCACCACGTATCGCGCGCGGCGATCGTTGGCAAACTTGAACTGCTTTTTGAGTTTGGCTGCTTCGGGGTAATGCTCCACACGAAGCCCAAGCCCTCTCAGTGTCTGTGCCACAGAGAGCTCCTGCCCCAAGTCCCCACCTTCCAATTGCACCACGAGGACGTCGAGGCCCTGACCAATCATGTCCGGCCAAGCCTCGAAATGGTTGAGCACGTCTTCGATGCGGTCTGCCCCAAAACTGATGCCCACGCCGCTCATGCCGGACCATCCAAAAATCCCTGTGAGGTCGTCGTAACGTCCTCCACCGCAAATGCTTCCCACTGGGGCGTCGTCCACCACCACTTCGAAGATGGCCCCGGTGTAATAATCCAAACCCCTCGCGAGCAAGGGGTCGACCCGCAAGGAATCGACACCCACGCCCAAATTCAAAGCTTGTTCGATGAGCACCAGAAGCGAATCGATGGCCGCCATGGCCTCTGGCTGACCGGAAACCATGGACTCCATGGCCGCAAGCCTTGCCTCATGGGTGTCCAACGACCGAATGCGCAGAAGCTCTTCCAACCCTTCGCCGGCCCCTGCTGGGATTTGGCGCTGCTCGAATTCACGACGCACACCCTCCAGGCCCACCTTGTCAAATTTGTCGACCGCCACGGTCCAATCCGTGAATTGTTCCTCCGGGACACCACATGCTTGGGCAAGCCCCATGAGCACACGTCGGTCGTTCAAGACGATTCGGTATCCTGGGACGCGGAGGGCACCCAGGGCTTCGTCAAACACCTGGATGAGCGTGAGTTCACTCAGCGTGCTTTCGGTGCCAATGATGTCGCAGTCGCATTGGGTGAATTCCTGGTAACGCCCTTTTCCGGGACGGTCACCGCGCCACACAGGTTGGATTTGGTATCGTCTGAACGGAAAGGTCAATTCGTTGCGGTGCATGACCACGAAGCGCGCGAAAGGCACCGTCAAATCGTACCTCAACGCCTTTTTGCAGATGCTCGTGGCAAGGGCCTTGCTGTCCTTGTTGGCCATGGCGCCTTCGTCGGCCTTGGCCAAAAAATCCCCGTTGTTGAGAATCTTGAAAATGAGCTGGTCTCCTTCCTCCCCGTATTTGCCTGTGAGCGTGCTCAGGTTTTCAAACGACGGCGTTTGGATGGGGTCGAAGCCATGGGATTCGAACACCGATCGCAGGGTGTCGAACATCCATTGCCTTCTGGCCATGGTTTGAGGGGCAAAATCGCGGGTACCCTTGGGAATGGAAGGTTTGCTCATGGGACGAAAAGGACGCTTAGCGCTTCAATCGACGGCGATACTGAATGAACAACGTGACAATCAAGACCGCAGTGAGAATCCAAATGACTTGCATGTCCGAAAATTACGACCCTTCGCCCGTACTTCACATGTAATTTTGGGGCCCATGCACAGCATCAGCACACGCCAGGGACACCAAGGGGCCGTTTACGCCATCCT
Organism: uncultured Comamonadaceae bacterium; assembly: GCA_964552305.1. Taxonomy (GTDB): domain Bacteria; phylum Bacteroidota; class Bacteroidia; order Flavobacteriales_D; family Sanyastnellaceae; genus UBA11663. The sequence goes on along the minus strand of CAZKGY010000225.1, from coordinate 452 downwards.
TTGGAGTTCCGCGCATCAATCGTGGTTTTCCTGCGGAGGCGATGGCATCGTGGCCCAATGGACGACGGACGAGGCCAACGGCACCGCCCGACTCAACACGCAATCCGCTTGCTACAGCCTCGCTTCATGGGGCAATGCTGGCGTGGTCATGGGCGATGCCTCAGGCGGACTCGCGTGCTGGAGTCCTTCCGGTGTGGTGGAAGTCGCAGGGCACAATGCCCCGGTGTTTGCCCTTCACGAACGGCCCGATGGCGTGCTTCTCTCTGGGGATGGCAACGGCGCAATCAAGGGTTGGCGCATGGGGCAAAAGGGATTGGAACAAGTGTTCGAATGCGCGACGCCCCACGGCAAAGTCCGTCATTTTTCGGACCACCCAGATGGCACCTTGGCTTCGTTTGGGTGCGGCGGTTGGGGGCTTCTGGATGCCAACAACACCCTCGGGCCCATGACCG
>CAZKGY010000224.1:0-3186 GCA_964552305.1 uncultured Comamonadaceae bacterium | reverse complement strand
ATTCCACGTTGCGTTTCTGGAAGGCAAACGGTGGTTCTCAATGAGGCTACCTACGCGCTCGGGGGTGCCACCGTGGTCGGGAGCATGAGTCCCGCACGCCTCAAAGAGAGTCCAATCCGGACCACCGTTCTGGCTTCAACGACGCTGAACGCTGTGCCCGCCCAGGACTTGGTGGAGTCCTTGGATTTCACCAACGGCATTCGCGAAACCATTGGGTGTGGCGTTTGTGGCACCAACAGCGTTCAATTGAATGGCATGGGAGGGGTGTACAGCTTGGTGCTGGTCGATGGGGTGCCCATGCTTGGGGGTTTGGCTTCGGCGTACGCGTTGGATGGCATCCCCTTGAGCATGATTCAACAAGTGGAGGTGATTCAAGGACCGGCCAGCGCGCGGTTTGGTAGCCAGGCCGTGGGGGGGGTCATCAACGTGGTGCTTGCGCCGTTGCATCGAGGCGATGCCTCCGCGCGGCTGAGGTTGGACAGCCATGGGCGCTGGCAGTCGTCGGGGAGTGCTGTGTTTGGTCGCGAGGACGCCCTGTGGCAAGTGGGCCTGGACGGCATTCGCTTCCGACGCCGCATCGACGACAACGAGGATGGCTTCACCGACGCGCCCACCATCGACCGCGTGGTGACGACCCTCAGGCACCAAAGACGGACTGCACAACGTCGCTCGCGGTGGACGGGCCGGTTCTTCGCCGAGGAGCGGTTTGGAGGAGACATCGACTTTCGAGAGATCGACCGTGGCACGCAAAACGTCTATGGCGAGCGCATCGACTTGCATCGAGCGGAAGTCACGTGGGGCAGTTCGCCAACGGAAGGCGCGGGATGGACCTTTCAAGGCGGAGGTGCGTTTCACCGCCAGGAATCCACCTATGGGACCACGACGTTCAACGCCCAAGAATGGACGACAAACCTCGACGCGTACCACACCGGCTGGTCTTGGCAAGAAGGACATCGCTTGCGTGGTGGCGCCAGCTTGCTGTGGGATGTGTACGCGGACGAAACCCCTGCCGCGTCAGACATGAACGTGTGGGTGCCCGCCTTGTTTGCGGAATACGCGGGAGAGGCAGGCAAGTGGTCTTGGATTCACGGGATGCGCGTGGAACGCCCGAGCGATCAGGGGATGGTTGTGGCTCCGAGGGTGAACGTCAAGTGGGCGCCGCAGCCCTTGTGGGACTTGCGTTTGAATGCGGGACGTGGTTACCGTCGGGTTCATTTGTTCACGGAAGAGCACGCGGCGTTGGATGGCTCCAGGGAGGTGATTTTGGCGGAAGGCGGTTTGGCCCCTGAGTCAAGTTGGAATGCCAACGTCAACGCAACGCGGACGCTGGGTGGAGACCGGTGGACAGGATCGATGTCGCTGCAAGCCCACACCACCGTCTTCACCGACAGGATTTACGCAGACTACGACAGCTTGCCGAACGCCATCTTGTACCGAACCATTGAAGGATTGGGATGGAACCGGGGCTTGAGTGCGGATGCATGGGTCAATGGCACAAGGGGGTGGCAGGCGTCGTTGGGGGCGTCTTGGATGCGTTCGGAGTTGTTCGAGTCGGGATTCGCGACGGGTGAGGGTGAGCCTGTGGAATTTGCGCCACGATGGACCACCAACGCCAACGTGGGGCAAACGCGAGGCTCGTGGGGTTGGAACCTCGTTGCCCAGACCGTGGGGCGCATGGCCGTGCCGTATTACGACGACACCTTCACGGACGTCAGCGAACCCTATGCGCTCATCCACGTGTCGGGCAACCGTTCTTGGAGCACGGACCAAGGAGGCAGACACACCCTGACGGCAGGCATCCAAAACGTCAGCGACGCCACCCAGCGCAACCCGTTGCTTGGTGTGGAGGACCCGTTTGGGGATGGTTTTGATGCGTCGCGTGTGTATGGCCCACTGGAGGGCCGTCGCGTGTTCGTCGAGTGGCGTTGGCGGTTGGAGGGGCGCTGAGGGGAATCACGCACCCCGCTTCCAAAATTTCCGCCACCGCAGCTTCGCTTTGGCCACGGTGTGCTTTCTCACAATGCCTTGGCCAATGAGCCAGAACAACACGAGCCAGGCCAAGCCCTTGAACAGGAAAAACAGGAATCCGGCGACGCCGATGGTTTGAAGCCACTCCATGGAGGGGCAAAAGTAGGCAACGCCTGATGAGTCACTGCGCCGGCAAGAAGGCTTTTCCGACCGAGTACGTGATGGCGTCGCCAGTCACAAGCACGTGCGATGAAAGGACTTGGCAATGCACTTCACCGCCTCGTTCCGAGAGCTGCCTCGCGTGCAGGATGGTTTGACCCAGGCGTGCTGCCCAAAAGGGCGCCGAGGTGCAATGGGCGGAACCCGTGACCGGATCTTCAAGGATGGTGGCTTGGGGGGTGAAGAACCTGGAGACAAAGTCGACGTCCTTGCCTGGGGCTGTGACGATGACGCCTCCGGTGCCCAAATCGATCCGGTCGAACAAGGTGCGATTGATGGCCAGGGCCTCCACCTCGCGCTCGTTTCGGTAGACGAGCATGTAGTCCCTCGATTTGTGAACCTCCTGCGGTTGCAGGTTCAACGATTCTTCGATTTCCACGGGAAGGATCGCAGGCTCGGGTGCGCGGTTGGGCAATGCCATTTGGTAACCCTGGGTTTCTCGAGTCACGACCAGCTGTCCTGATTGGGTCTCGAAGGCGACTTCCTTCAAGGTCGGTTCCAAGTGCGCCAGGACCACGTGGGCCGCCGCCAGCGTGGCGTGGCCGCAAAGGTCCATCTCAAGGTCAGGGGTGAACCAGCGAAGCCGATAGTTTCCAGGGCCCTGGCGGACGAGGAATGACGTCTCGGCGACGGCATGTTCCCGTGCCATGAGAAGCATGGTGGCGTCGTCGAGCCAGGATTCCAGAGGCACGACGCAGGCCGGGTTCCCGGCGAAGGGTTGTGACGCAAAGGCATCCACTTGGTACAGATCCAACTCCATGGCCGGAAGGTACGCGCCAGGTTGCGTTGTTGTCGCGGATGGCGGTATCCTTGCATCCATGCGTTCGCTCACCCTTCGTCAATGCGCCGGCCCTGGGCTAGCCCTGGCTGTTTGGCTCGCGGTCCAAGGGGCTGGGATGCCGGACGACGTGGCGGCGGTGCTTGCAGCCGCGGCTTGGATGTTGGCGTGGTGGGTGCTCGAGGCGGCACCCCTAGGGGTGACGTCTGTCATGCCCCTGG
>CAZKGY010000223.1:0-3335 GCA_964552305.1 uncultured Comamonadaceae bacterium | reverse complement strand
GACCCCCCGGTGGACGCCGCCAATGCCTCCCGTCACGAACACCCGAATGCCCGCCAGTCCAGCGCCAATCAAGGTGCCACTGACGGTGGTCGCCCCCAACTGACCCGAAGCAAGCAACACAGGCAGGTCACGGCGCGACACCTTCGCCACGCCAGGTTCGCTGGCCAGACGCTCCAAAATCGTCGCGTCGCAGCCCACCTGAAGCGCCCCATCCACCACGGCGACGGTGGCAGGGATCGCCCCGCCCTCCCGAACGATGGCTTCCACGTCCATCGCCGTCTCCAAGTTCTTGGGGTAAGGCATGCCATGGGCGACGATGGTGCTTTCCAAGGCCACCACGGGGAGGCCCGTCGACAGCGCATGCCTCACTTCTTCCGAAACGCGCAACATCGATCCGTTCATCGGTCGAAACGGGATTCGTCGAGCAAGGGATTCGCCCGCATGATGGCCTGCCAGACCGCGTCCTTCAACGACGCCAAGCCTTGTTGCGCCACGCTGCTAAAGAACAACGGCGGGGTGTCCAAGTGCTGGGCAAGTTCCGCACGCAACTCCCGCTCGAGCTCGTCGTCCAACAAGTCACTCTTGCTAATCGTCAGGATGTGCTGTTTGTCCAACAAGTCGGGGTTGTACTGCGCCAGTTCGTTTCGCAACGTCTCGTATTCCTTGGGGATGTCGTCGGCGTCGGCAGGCACCAAAAACAGCAACACGGGGTTGCGCTCGATGTGCCTCAAAAACCGAAGGCCCAGCCCCTTGCCTTCCGCCGCACCCTCGATGATTCCAGGGATGTCCGCCATCACAAAGCTTTTGCCGTCGCGGTAGGACACCATGCCCAAGTTGGGCCTCAACGTCGTGAAGGGGTAATCGGCAATCTCAGGCTTCGCGGCACTCACCACGCTCAGAAGCGTGGACTTGCCAGCGTTGGGAAAGCCCACCAACCCGACGTCAGCCAGCAACTTGAGCTCCACCACCTTCCATTCTTCCAGGCCGTCTTCGCCCGGCTGGGCGTAGCGTGGAGCCTGGTTCGTGGACGACTTGAAGTGGTCGTTGCCAAGTCCCCCTCGACCACCTGGCGTGGCGATGATTTCCTGGCCGTCTTCGGTGATTTCCGCTTGAACCTCCCCTGTTTCGGCGTCCTTGATCAGGGTGCCCAAAGGCACTTCGATGATGGCGTCCTTGCCGTCTGCGCCATGCTTCCTGTTGCCGCTGCCCCCTTCGCCGTGCGCCGCGATGACGTGCCTCTGATACTTCAAGTGCAGGAGCGTCCAGAGTTGGGCGTTCCCGCGAATGATGACGTGACCGCCTCGTCCCCCGTCCCCGCCGTCAGGTCCTCCTTTGGACGTGGTGCGGTCCCGGTGCATGTGCATGGAACCTGCCCCGCCCTTTCCGGAACGGCAACAAATTTTGACGTAGTCGACGAAGTTCTGGCTGGCCATGGGTCACGCGCCGATGGCGTCCGTGAGTCGTTGGGTGATGGCCTCAATGGACCCCACCCCGTCAATGCCTTGGTACTTGCCCGCGGCGCGGTAGTGGTCCGCCACAGGCGCCGTCTCGGCGTTGTACACGTCGATGCGCTTCTGAATCACGGCGGGGTCGGCGTCGTCTGCGCGGCCCGACGTCTCGGCGCGGGCCAGCAGGCGCGTTTTCAACTCGTCTTCAGGAACCTCCAAGGCGAGCATGGCGGCGATTGTTTGGCCTTTGCCTTCCAAAAAGGCGTCCAAGGCGCCCGCCTGGGCCGTGGTGCGAGGGAACCCATCAAAAATGAAGCCCGCCGCGTCGGGGTGCTTGTTGACCTCCGACTCGAGCATCTTGATGGTCACGTCGTCGGGCACGAGCTGGCCTTGATCCATGTAGCTCTTGGCCAATTGCCCCAACTCCGTTTGGCCCTTGATGTTGGCGCGAAAGATGTCTCCCGTGCTCAGGTGAACCAAGTTGTAGTGGTCCACCAAGAATGCGCTTTGGGTGCCTTTTCCCGCTCCCGGAGGGCCAAACAAAATCAAGTTGCGCATCGCTCAGTTCCTTTCGTGAATTCTTTCGTGAAAACGCGAAGATAGGGAATGCATCAGAGGCAGTACATTCGCGGCATGAAGTACGACGTGATTGTTCTCGGAAGCGGACCAGGCGGCTACGTGACCGCGATCCGCGCCTCTCAATTGGGGCTGAAGACAGCTGTGGTGGAACGCGAAGCCCTGGGCGGCATTTGCTTGAATTGGGGGTGCATCCCGACGAAGGCGTTGTTGAAGAGCGCCAACGTGTTTGAATACATCGAGCACGCAGAGGATTACGGCATCAGCGTGGCCAAACCAAAGGCCGACTTTGGAGGCATGGTGAACCGCAGCCGAGGCGTGGCAGACGGGATGAGCAAAGGCGTCACGTTCTTGATGAAGAAGAACAACATCGACGTGATCATGGGCGACGGCAAGCTGTTGCCTGGCAAAAAGCTCGAAGTGACGGCCGCCGACGGGGCCAAGTCCACCCTCGAAGCCGACCACATCATCGTGGCCACAGGTGCGCGGTCGCGCCAGTTGCCTTCGATGCCGCAAGACGGCGAAAAAATCATCGGCTACCGCGAAGCCATGACGCTCAAGAAGCAACCCAAGAAAATGGTGGTTGTGGGCTCGGGCGCCATCGGTGTCGAGTTTGCCTACTTCTACAACGCCATCGGCACAGAAGTGACCGTGGTGGAGTACGTGGACCGCATCGTCCCCGTGGAAGACCAGGAAGTCTCCAAGCAGCTTGAGCGCACGTTCAAGAAGGCGGGCATCAACATCATGACCAACTCGGAAGTCACTGGCGTTGACGCATCGGGCAAAGGATGCAAGGTGACAGTCAAGACCAAAAAGGGCGAAGAAACCCTCGAGTGCGACGTGGTGTTGAGCGCGGCAGGCGTCGTGTCCAACATTGAAAACATCGGCCTCGAGGAATGCGGCATCGTGCACGACCGCGGCAAGATTGTCGTGGACGACTACTACGCCACCAACATCCCTGGATACTACGCCATCGGCGACTGTGTGCCAGGCCCCGCCTTGGCCCACGTGGCGTCTGCGGAAGGCATCACCTGCGTGGAGAAGATCGCAGGCCACCACCCCGAACCAATCGATTACGGCAACATCCCAGGCTGCACGTACTGCTTCCCCGAAGTGGCGAGCGTCGGCATGACCGAAGAAGCCGCCAAAGAAGCGGGGCACGACATCAAGGTGGGGAAGTTCCCCTTCTCGGCTTCGGGCAAGGCGAGTGCCTCAGGCCACAAAGACGGCTTCGTGAAGCTCATCTTCGACGCCAAGTACGGCGAACTCTTGGGAGGCCACATGATTGGCGCCAACGTGACGGAAATGATC
>CAZKGY010000222.1:0-3354 GCA_964552305.1 uncultured Comamonadaceae bacterium | reverse complement strand
TCACAAGCAAGCTCGCCTGGTCGTTGCCAAACACCGCGCTCATGCGGTCCGTGGCGTCCTGCATGTCCACGTAGAAGCGGTACACCATGCCAGGCGCGCCAGCGGCGGCTTCTGACGTGACCGTCAACGTGTAGTCGTTGGCACGGGCGCAAGAGCAGTAGTCGCAAGAACCGTCCTCTTCGGTGGCAGATGCGTCGTAGTTGCAAGCTGCGGAGTCGGTGCAACCAGCCACTTCAGCGTCGTCGCATACGCCGTTGCCGTTGGCGTCAGCCGCGCAGTCGCCACCGCACACGCCCAAGGCGTCGAGCTGGCCACCGTCGCAATCGCAGTCGCCAGCGGGGATGTCAGCACATCCACACTCATAAATGGCGCCTGGGCCGTTGCAGATGCCGCAAGCGTCAAGAAAGCCCACGCAGTCGTCCAAGTCGTCGCAGATGCCGTCGTTGTCTACATCAGTGCCGTTGCCACCGCACACACCACACTCGTCGAGGATGTTGCCGTCGCAATCGCAGTCGCTCGCTGGGATGCCATTGCCACCGCACACGCCACACTCGTCAAGGATGTTGCCGTCGCAGTCGCAGTCGCCAGCAGGGATGCCATTGCCACCACACACGCCGCACTCGTCAAGCATCAAGCAAGAACCGTCGTCAAGGGTGGCGTCCGCGTTGAAGTTGCAAGCCATGTCATCGGTGCAACCTTCAATGTCGCCTCCTCCCGTGTCACCGCCAAAGGTGCCTGCACCACTGAATTCCGTGGAAACTTGGGCCTGGTCTGCGCCCACACCGAGTGGGAAGACTTGGTAGTTGATTTGGCCGGAGATGTCTCCTGCAGTCGTCACTTGCATCACCAATACCTGGAGGTTGGCGTCAGGCAAGCCGTTCGCCGCCGTGTTGAGAACGTACCATGAAGCACCCGTCAAAGTCGTGCTTTCAAGGTTCGTGGCGCCAGGCGTCAAGAAGTAAGGCGTGATGGGCTGGGTGGCATCCTCCACGATGGACGGATCGGCTGCACCAGCGATGCCTGAGGTCGACGCTGGGCCAGTCAAGCCAATCGTCGCATAGGTGTCGTCAGCAAGATCTGGGAACACTGGCAAAAAGGCAGGGTTGATGCCCGATGCATTCCATGAGCTGTTGAACGGGCTGTTGAACGCACCTCCGGGCGTATTCACCAAAAGGCTGGCTTGGTCGTTGCCGAACACGGCACTCATTCGGTCCGTGGCATCTTGCATGTCTACGTAAAAGCGATAAGTCGTCAAACCGGCCGTGATGGCGGGCGACGACTCGACCGTAAGGGTGTATTGGGCAGATGCCAAGTTGCTGGCAATCAATGCGCTGCAACAACAAGCAGCCACAAGAAAGAGTGAACGCAATGAGTTCATGCTTCTAGTTTTGACGGATTAATAGGCCCAAAAGATAAGAAATACAACTTGCAATTCCTCGACAAACAAAAAAGATTTCCCGACGAAGCGCGCTCATATTTCGACCAATGGCAACCACGCGCTTTGAATGTCTCATCCGTAATTTTGAAGTCGACTCAATTCATGCTTCCAGGTTTCTCCCCTTTTTTGCGGTCGTTGACAGTACGTTTGGTGACCACTGTGTCCCTTGTCTCTTGGGCCATCCAGCCTTCTTTGAGCCAAACAGACGTGCCTGAATTGCCAGAGGAACCATGGGCCCATGACTGGCCGTCACGGATTGAGCCACTGCCACCTGCCCCCCAATACGACAGCTTGGTCCACTGGGCGTGCCATCCGTTCAAAAATGACCAGCTCCTCGCACCCAAAGGCGGACTCCGTCTCAATGAGGCAGTCGAGGTCGAGGCGGATGTGTTTTTCCTTCACCCAACGATGCACATGGAAGGGCCCGAGTGGAACGCAGACGTCTTTGATGAGGCCATGAACAAAGAGGTGGATGCGTGGCCCATCAAGCACCAAGCCTCGGCGTTTGCCCACGCTGGCAGGGTGTTCGCGCCAAGGTACCGTCAAGCCCACATTCGCATCTTCTCGTTGGGCGACAGCCTGAGCTACGAGGCGGCCGCGGTGGCTTACGGAGATCTGCGCAAGGCGTTTGAAACGTATTTGGCCCAATGGAACGAAGGGCGCCCCATCATCCTGGCAGGACACAGCCAAGGCTCCTACCATGGACGCACACTTCTGCAGGAGTTCTTTGACGGGAAGCCTCTTGCCAACCAGCTCGTTGCTGCCTACCTCCCGGGCATGGACATGTACCCTTCCGACTTTCAAGCATTGGAAGGGTGCCAATCGGACAGCGATGTTGGGTGCATTTGCTCCTGGATGACCTACGCGAATGGATTCGTGCCGGATTGGGTGAACAAGCATGCCGAACCCACGCCCATCATGGCCATCCACCCTGTCATTTGGTCGACAGCACCTGGCATGACGAACAATCGAAAGGCCCATGTTGGTGCAGTCAAAGCATCGTTTCGAAACAGCAAGCGAGGACTCATCACGGGTGCGTTGAACGACCTTGGGCTTCTGTGGATTGACAAGCCCCACGTCCTCGGTGGGAGGTGGCTGCATCAGGACAACTGGCACGTGGGTGACGTGAACCTGTTTTGGCACAACGTCGCCTCGAACGTGAAGAAACGCAGCGAAGCATGGCATGGCGCGATGCTCGACAAGGGGTCGAATTTGACCCCTTGAAGGCCTGATTAGCGACGACCAGCTGGCAGTGACTCACCCAATGGTTGTATCTTATAGGACGTCAAAACCAATTCTGTCATGCTCCGAATTGCCAACCTTCTGCTTGCAGGCATGCTTGCCTCGGCCGGGCTTCAGGCCCAAACTTCCATGTTTCAGCCTACCAAGGCTCCTGTCCGATTGGCCACTTCCCATCCCGAAGACACCCATGGCCTGACGTTGAACCAAGAGGGCTTTCAACACGTTCGGGACACCCGTCCCAGCACGTTGGAGGTGGAATTGGATTTGCCCGGATTGGGTTGGGTCTCCATGAAGCTGCAAGCGTTCTGCAACTTGAGCAGCGAATTTGTGATTGCTCGAACGACCAACGAAGGCACACGTGAAGAACATTACATGCCCGAGTTGATGACGTACGAGATGACCGACGTTCGAAAGGCATCTGGTGAGACGCTTCAAGGAAAGGGTTTGATGGTGCTCTTCAAGGGTTACGCCCAAGGGACCTTCACCTTGAATGGCCGTCAGTACGAATTGGCGCCAGCCGTGGAGTCGCCGCAGAGGCGAGACTTCGTGCGAGACTACGTGCTTTTCAACGTGGCCCAATCGGCCGCCACGAACACCTTCTCATGCGCAGTGGCCGACCAGGAGCGGGAGATCCAACGCCTTTCCTCCCTAGAACAGAGGAGCTTGGTTCCCCA
>CAZKGY010000221.1:0-3357 GCA_964552305.1 uncultured Comamonadaceae bacterium | reverse complement strand
TGGCGGCAACATTGGGAAGAACAAAATCACCCCCAACGAGCAGGCGGTGGACGATTACCTGGCGTGCGTGGATGCCCTCCACGCCCACGTGGATTATTTCGTGGTCAACGTCAGTTCCCCCAACACGCCTGGGCTTCGGGAATTGCAGGGCAAAGAGCCGTTGACCAAGTTGTTGCGTGCGGTGGTTTCAAGAAACAGTGAGCACCCCGGACACCGCCCAGTCTTTCTGAAGATTGCCCCCGATTTGACGGATGGCCAGATGCAGGACATCGTGGACATTGTCAAGGCGGAAGGCGTGGATGGCGTGGTGGCAACGAACACCACCATTTCAAGGGAAGGCTTGAAGACACCCACCGACGACTTGGGACCGGGTGGGGTCAGCGGGGCTCCGGTGCGTGACCGTTCCACCGAAGTGGTTCGTGCGCTCACGGCCATGAGCGAGGGGGCATTTCCGATCATTGGGGTGGGGGGCATCAATGGCCCAGAATCCGCCCAAGAAAAGCTCGACGCGGGCGCTTCGCTCGTTCAAGTGTATTCTGGCATGGTGTACGAAGGGCCAGGATTGGCCTCCCGCATCGTCGAAGGACTTTGAGTCATCGACCCACCAAGGCTTCCCAAGTGGGAGCCGCCTCTCGAAGCCGCACGCCTTTTTCGGTTCGCTGCACGGTGCACGCAGCATGTTGGGCGTCGTGTTCCAAGAAAAGCACCCAAGACTCGTCCGCCGCGGTTTCCAAAAACAGCCCTTTCTCCTCCAACGTCAGAAGCGGTCGCGTGTCGTACCCCATGACGTAGGCAAGGGGGATGTGTCCCGTGCTGGGCAGCAGGTCGGCCATGAAGGCCGTGGTCATGCCATCGGGGGTGCGCAACAGCGGAATCATTTGGCTCTCTGTGTGGCCGTCCGCAAAAAAGACGTCCCAACCTTCGATGCCCATGGCGTTGCGTCCAATGCGGCCGTCGCGAGGAACCATGCGGAGCTGTCCCGACGCCTGCAGAGGGAGCATGTTTTCGGCCAAGAAAGACGCTTTTTCCCTGGGGTTGGGCTCGGTGGCCCAAGCCCAATGGGCCTCGTTCGTCCAATACGTCGCGTTGGGAAACGCGGGGGCCAAGACGCCGTTGGGTTGTCGAACCACGGCACCGCCGACGTGGTCAAAGTGAAGGTGGGTGAGGAAGACGTCCGTGATGTCTTCCTTGGCAAAACCAGCATCCTTCAATCCTTGGTCCAAGGAATGGTCGCCATGGAGGTGGTAATGGCTGAAAAACTTCTCGCTCTGCTTGTCTCCGATGCCGCAGTCGATGAGCACAAGCCTGTCGGAGAACTCCACCAGCAACGATCTCATGGCCCACGTGCACAAATTCAAGGCGTCGGGAGGATTGGTTCGAGACCACAACTGTTGCGGGACCACGCCAAACATGGCGCCCCCGTCAAGCTTGAAATTCCCCGTGTGGATGGTGTGCAATTGCATGAATGAAAGGTAGCAAGGACTCCCAGGAGTTGAGTACATTTGGGCTTTGATTCTGGACGATGCTCGAAGCCCTTTCACCCGTTGACGGACGTTACCGTCGCCACACCGAATCGCTCTCTCCTTGGTTGTCTGAACACGGCCTCATCCGGCACCGGGTGGAGGTGGAGGTGGAGTATTTTTTGGCCTTGGTCGATCTGGGGTTGCCCCAGCTCGAGGATTTCCCGGCGTCGGGGCCAGCGTCCATGCGCGGCATGGTGGAACGCTTTTCGGTCGAAGACTCTGAATGGGTCAAATCCACCGAAGCCACGACCAACCACGACGTCAAGGCAGTGGAGTACTTCGTCAAAGACCGCATGGAAGGCATGGGGTTGGGGGCGTGGAAGGAATTTGTGCACTTTGGCTTGACCTCGCAAGACGTCAACAACACGGCCATTCCGTTGTCCTTGAAGCGAGCCACCGAGCACGTGCTGTTGCCAACCATGGAGGAACTCGTTGAGACGCTGGCAGGCCTAGCCAAGGCGTGGAAAGACGTGCCAATGCTTGCCAGAACCCACGGCCAACCGGCCTCTCCCGTGACTTTGGGCAAGGAGATTCAAGTGTACGTGGAACGGTTGGAGGGGCAGCTTCACGCGCTCAAGAACGCCGTGTATGCCGCCAAGTTTGGCGGGGCCACAGGCCAATTCAACGCGCATCGCGTGGCCTATCCCGAGGTGGACTGGCCGGCGTTCGGAACGTCGTTCGTGGAAGGCAGACTCGGATTGACGCGTACCCCGCTGACGACCCAAATCGAACCCTACGACCATTTGGCTGCTTGGTGCGACGCGTTGCGCCGGTTCCACACCGTGTTGATCGACTTCAACCGCGACGTTTGGACGTACATCTCGATGGATTACTTCAAACAGAAAATCAAAGAGGGGGAAGTGGGATCTTCGGCCATGCCGCACAAGGTCAATCCCATCGACTTCGAAAACAGCGAGGGAAACCTCGGCGTGGCCAATGCCCTGCTGGGACACTTTGCCGAAAAATTGCCCATCTCGCGGTTGCAGCGCGACTTGACGGACAGCACGGTCATGCGGAACTTGGGTGTGCCGATGGGGCACAGCGTCATTGCGTTGCGGGCCACCTTGAAAGGGGTAGGCAAGCTGCTTTTGAACGAGGCCAAGCTCCAAGCCGACCTCGATGCGAATTGGGCGATTGTGGCCGAGGCCATCCAAACCGTCCTGCGTCGCGACGGCTTCCCCAAGCCTTACGAAGCGCTGAAAGACCTCACACGCACGCACGGCCCCATCACGCAAGAAGTGATTGCGGCATTCATCCAAGGATTGGACGTGTCGGATGCAGTCAAGGCCGAGCTGCTGGCCATCACGCCATCCAACTACGTCGGATTCGCCTCTGAACTGGTGCGCGGATGAAGGCCCTCAAGGCCCTGCTTCCGTTGCTGCGTCATCAAAGGGGACAGGTCGTCCTCATTGTGGTGTTGCATGCCTTGAGTGCGGTCCTGTCGTTGTTCACGTTTCTCTCCGTCGTCCCGTTCTTGCGGATTTTGTTTCGCGCGGGATCCAGCGCCACCGAGGTGACCGGTGACCATGTGCTCGACAAAGTGAGCTTGGCGTTTGACGGGTTTGTGGCCGAGCAAGGCACCTCCAACGCCCTGGCGACGTTGTGCGTGGGCATGGTGGTTTTGGCGGTGTTGAAGAATGCGGTGCATTACGCGGCGCTCTACGTCATGGCTGGCATCCGTGCAGGGGTGAGCCGAGACCTTCGGCAGTCCTTGTATGGCGAGCTCTTGTCGATGCCCATTTCGTGGTTCACGGAGTCCAAACGCGGCGACGTGATGAGTCGCTTCACGCATGACTTGATCGAGGTCGAGCACAGCGTCATCGGGTCCATCGAG
>CAZKGY010000220.1:0-3364 GCA_964552305.1 uncultured Comamonadaceae bacterium | reverse complement strand
GCTCAAATCCGTGGGACGATTCAAGTCGGCGCGCTGGGTCGCCCCTGCCCATTGGAATTCACAAACCATGCTCCAAGAAACGAAGAAAGGCGCCCCGAAGGACGCCTTTCCACAAGTTGATGCTTGTTCGAATCAGTCGATCAAGAAACCGAGACGCAACATGCCAGTGCTGTACGTTCCCAAGAAGCTTTCGCCGGCGCGGAACGCGTCTTTGAAGTCCGTAGGGCGGTCGTTGTTCGCAGGGCTCTGCGCAGACCAGTCAGACCACAATGCGTCTTGGGCGCTCACGGCGGCTTCCCAACCTGCCACAGCAGGATCACCGTTGATGACGAAGTTCACTTCGTTGTCGATGATGTAGGTGAGGCTGCCGTTGGCGTCGGTTTGCTGCGTGACGAGGTCGTCCACTTCAGGGTAGAGGGCAGGTCCGCCTCCCCAAGCGCCAGCAATCAAGTTGCCGCCGTTGTCAACCACGAGGCTGCTGTAGTCGTCCCCGTCGAAGAAGAGGTTGAAGGCAATGTCGTTGGTGGCTGTGATGGTGGACGTGAAGTTGCCCGTGCGGTTGAAGCTCAAACCGGTCTCGAAGCCCACGTAGATCGCGTCGCTGAAGTAGTAATCGGCACCAAAGAGGAGGTCGAAGTTCAACGAGTTGGAGGCAATCACGTTGTTGTAAGACCACTTCTGCCAGTTTTCTGGGTTGAAGTCAGCCAACCAGATTTCTTCGTTGCCACCGGTGTAGGTGTAGGTGCCGGCCTCGGCACGACCGACAGCGCCGTAGTGCTCACGCTCAAGGGTGAAGCTGTTGCTGCCGTAACCCGCCTGGATCGCCACGTATGGAGAAAGGGCATCCATGCCGTTGAAGTGCTTTTCGTAACCCACGCTCAACGACCAGTTGGAAGTCGTGTTGTTCAAGAACAAGTCAGGGTTGTTGGTTGGAGCCGAGATGTCGTTCGGACGCATCGTCTCGGCAGGCACGACGAGAAAAGAGTTGTTGCTGTTGTTCAAAGAGAGTGACACGCGGACCGCGGCGTCGTCGTCCAAGAACTTCCGGTACTTGATGACAGAGGCATCAATGGGGTTGTCAGCAAATGGGTTGAAGGAAACTTCAACGTTGTGTTCTCCGCCGAGCTGCTTTTGCGCCTGGACGGACGTGAATGCCACTGAAACAATGGCGAGGGTGAACATCAGTTTTTTCATGACTGAGATTTAGGTTTCTTGGTATTTGGTGGTGCAAGAAAGCACACAAAGGGAGTTAAACAATGCCGAGTCTGAGGCAACATGCGAAAAAGCACGTGTTGATAACTGTGTTATGTCAAAGGAATCATTCCACCGTGACGCTTTTGGCCAAATTCCTTGGCTGGTCCACGTTGCATCCCCTGATTAACGCGATGTGGTAGCTCAAAAGTTGCATGGGCAACACCGTCAACAAAGGCGCCAGCGCTTCGTGAACCTTGGGAACCTCGATGACGTGGTCGGCCAGGGCACGAACCTTGGTGTCGCCTTCGGTCACCACCGCCAAGATTTGTCCACCGCGGGCTTTGACCTCTTGGATGTTGCTCACCACCTTTTCGTAGACCTCGTCCTGCGTGGCGATGAAAATGACGGGCATCTCGTCGTCAATGAGGGCGATGGGACCGTGCTTCATTTCGGCAGCGGGATACCCTTCGGCGTGGATGTAGCTGATTTCCTTCAATTTCAGCGCGCCTTCAAGCGCCACAGGGAATTGGTAGCCCCGACCGAGGTAGAGGGCGTTGTCCGCCGAAGCAAAGGCTTGCGCGATGCGTTCGATGGCGCCTGCGCCGTCGAGGACCTGTTTGACCAAATCGGGGATGTTGTCCAACCCCGAAATCAAGCGCATGTAGGCCTGCGGGTCCAAATTGCCCAAGCGATGCCCCACGTGCATGGCCATCGCCGTCAGCACGGCGACTTGGGCGGTGAAGGCCTTGGTGGAGGCGACCCCAATTTCAGGCCCTGCGTGGGTGTATGCCCCGGCATGGGTTTCCCGGGCGATGCTTGAGCCGACCACGTTGCACACGCCAAAGACGTGGGCGCCTTGGTCTTTGGCCAACCGAATGGCCGCCAAGGTGTCGGCGGTTTCTCCACTTTGCGAAATGGCGATGACCACGTCGTCCTGCCGAATGATGGGTTTGCGGTAGCGGAACTCCGAGGCGTACTCCACTTCCACGGGCATGCGCGCCAACCCTTCGAACAGGTATTCCGCCACAAGCCCGGCATGCCAGGAAGTGCCGCAACCCAAAATCAAGACGCGTTTGGCCTGACGCCAAACGTCCCAATGGTCGTCAATGCCTGAAAGGTGCACGTCGCCCGATTGCAATCGCACGCGTCCGCGGATGGAATCCCGAATGGACCGGGGCTGCTCGTAGATCTCCTTCAGCATGAAGTGGTCGTACCCAGCCTTTTCCAGCGAAGCCATTTCCAACTCGATGGCGTGGATTTCGGGGGTGACTGCGACGTCGCCGATGGTGCGAATCTTCAATTCACCCGAGCGATTCATGGTCGCGACCTCCTCGTCCTCGAGGTAAATGACGTTTTTGGTGTGCTTGACGATGGGCGTGGCGTCGGAGCCGACGAAGAATTCGTTCGACTCGCCTACGCCGATGACCAAGGGACTTGACTTGCGTGCCGCGATCAATTGGTCGGGGTTTTCCTGGTCCACCACCACCAAGGCGTAGGCACCCACCACTTCTTTCAAGGCCGTGCGCACCGCGTCAGGGAGGTCCAGCCCCGTGGAGGCCTGCACTTCTTCGATAAAGTGGGCCAACACCTCGGTGTCGGTGTCGCTGACGAGGTTGTGGCCTCGGTGCGTGAGCAATTCCCGAAGTGCTTCGTAGTTCTCGATGATGCCGTTGTGGATGACGGCGATTTGTCCGTTTCCTCCGAGGTGCGGGTGGGCATTCACGTCGTTGGGGGGGCCGTGCGTGGCCCATCGCGTGTGTCCGATGCCGACCGTGCCTTGGGGCTCATGATCGCCCACGTGGCCGGTGAGGTTGGCCACCTTCCCCTGCCGCTTTTCCACCCTCAGGGCGCCATCTGGTTCAAGGGTGGCGATTCCCGCGCTGTCGTACCCGCGGTATTCCAAACGTTTGAGCCCATCGATCAAGATGGGGTAAGCAGGCTTTTCGCCCAAGTAGCCAACGATTCCGCACATGGTCCCGAAAGTAGGGCTTTACTCTCCTAGGGTGAGGTAGAGCTCGGAGGGAGTTTCCCCCATCGCACCCTGCAAAACCACGCCAGAAATGGAGATGCCGGCACGGCTGGAAACCACCTCCAATTGTTGGTCGGCAAGCTCTCCGTTGATCAGGGCTTGAACGGTGCTTGTCAAGTTGAACCGGTAGGCGTTGGCCGC
>CAZKGY010000219.1:0-3436 GCA_964552305.1 uncultured Comamonadaceae bacterium | reverse complement strand
CTTTCACCCATCGTGGAAGAATACCTCTACAGCGCGATGGAGGATTACCGCATCGATTTGGTGATCGACACGGGGCCCAATGCGCGAACGGTTCAAATCGACTTGCATCCGTTCACCCTGGTGGGCGCCACGACCCGCTCGGGCCTCCTTACGGCCCCCTTGCGCGCGCGCTTTGGCATCAACCTTCGGCTGCAGTACTACGACGCCAAAACGTTGACGGACATCGTTGAGCGTTCGGCGGGCATCCTGCAAATGGACATCGACGGCGCGGCGTCGTACGAAATTGCCTCCCGTAGCCGTGGCACGCCACGAATCAGCAATGCGTTGCTTCGTCGCGTTCGGGACTTTGCGCAGGTGAAAGGGTCTGGTAGAATCGATCCAGAGGTCACGGCGTACGCGTTGGATGCGTTGCAAGTGGATAAGAAGGGATTGGACGAAATGGACAACCGGATCCTGTCTGCCATCATTGAGAAATTCAATGGGGGTCCTGTCGGCGCGAACACGTTGGCCACGGCCATTGGCGAGAACGCCGGGACGTTGGAAGAGGTCTACGAGCCGTACTTGATTCAAGAGGGATTGTTGGTCCGCACCCCTCGCGGCAGGCAGGCCACGGCAGCGGCATTTGCCCACCTGGGCAAGTCCCCTACGGGGTCGTCCGGAGAGCTTTTTGGCGGGTAACGCCATGGGGCAATTGGCACATGTCGCCTCGCAACGCGCGGCTTGGATCAAGGAGAAGGCCAGGGAGCTCGGCTTCGCTTCGGTGGGCATTTCCGTGGCGGCTGAATTGACCGAGGAGGCCCCGAGGCTGGAGTCTTGGCTGAAGCAAGGCATGCATGGCGAGATGGCCTACATGGAAGGACATTTTGACAAGCGTCTGGATCCGCGGAAGTTGTTGCCTGGCACCAAGTCGGTGGTTAGCCTATTGTTCAACTACCACAACCCCCAAAAGGCGACAGACGAGGGAGTGCCCAAAATCGCGCAATACGCCTACGGAGAGGACTACCACTTCGTGTTGAAGTGGAAGTTGAAGGAGTTGCTGAAGTGGATGCGAGCCGAATGGGGCGACGTGGGGGGGCGTGTGTACGTTGATTCGGCGCCCATTTTGGAGCGGGCATGGGCCCAAAAGTCAGGGCTGGGTTGGATTGGAAAGCACAGCCTGCTCCTGAACAAGCACGCAGGCAGTTACTTCTTCTTGGCGGAGATGTTGCTTGACGTGGAGTTGGAGCCGGACGCCCCCGTGACCGACCACTGCGGCTCGTGCACGCGATGCATCGATGCCTGCCCCACCGACGCGATCATCAAACCCTATGTGGTGGATGGAAGCAAGTGCATCAGCTATTTCACCATTGAGTTGCGCGGCGCCCTCCCGGAGCCGGTGAAAGGCCACATGGACGGATGGATGTTCGGATGCGACGTCTGCCAGGAGGTGTGTCCGTGGAACCGCCACGCCACGCCGACAACGGAACCGCGATTTGCCCCTCATCCGAGGCTTCTCGACATGACCCAATCCGATTGGCACGACCTCACCGAGGACGTGTTCCGGGAGGTGTTCAAAGACAGCGCGGTCAAGCGCACGGGCTTGGAAGGATTGCGACGGAACATCGCGCTCCTGGGCTCGGGGAATCACAAACCCTGAGCGGCGGCGAATGCCGCAGCGATCGCGTGGGCATGCTTGGGACTGTACTGCGCCATGGCCCACTGGCGCAACGCCTCGGCGTCCTCACGAGAGAGCCATTGGAAGCTCTTCTTCAGTTCTTTGGCAAAAAGGCGGCGGTCGAAGCTGACCCTGCTGAGGACGGTTTTGCAAAATTCTAGCATGTCGATGGCGTTGATCGTGGCGTGAAAATGCAACGCATGCCTGCCGGTTTCATTGTCCCTCCACCCAACAAATCTGAAAACCGGCACATGTACCTTTGTGGCAGGCATGAAACGCTTGCACAACATCGAAGACCGTCGGGTGCTGCTTGAGCGCATGAAGGAAGACGACCGTCCAAGGACGACGTTGAGCTTTTACCGCTACGTGCATTTGAAGGACCCGAAAGCGGTACGCGACGCGCTCTACGCGGCGTGGTCAGAGATGGGCGTGTTGGGACGCACGTACGTGGCCAGCGAAGGAATCAACGCCCAAATTTCCCTCCCCACCGACCGCCTTGAGGACTTTCGTGCCCACGTCGAGTCGTTGGGATGGCTTCCCGATTTGCGGTTGAACGTGGCGGTGGAAGAGGGAAAGAGCTTTTTCAAATTGGTGGTTCGGGTCCGAGACAAGATTGTGGCTGACGGATTGGTGGATGGCACGTTTGACGTGACGGATTGCGGGAAGCACCTCAAAGCCGAGGAATTCAATGCCTTGACGGACAAGGAAGACACCATCCTCATCGACATGCGCAACGCTTACGAAAGCGAAGTGGGGCATTTCGAGGGGGCCATTTGTCCAGACGTCAACACGTTTCGCGAGGAAATCGCCATGGTGGAAGACATGTTCCAAGACGCGAAAGAGCAGCCCATTGTCATGTACTGCACAGGGGGCATTCGCTGCGAAAAAGCGAGCGCCTACCTCAAGCACAAAGGGTTCAAGAACGTCCACCAGTTGGAAGGAGGCATCATCGAGTACACCCGGCAGGCCAAGGCCCAAGGACTTCGAAACAAGTTTATTGGCAAGAACTTCGTGTTTGACGAACGCCTGTCAGAACGCATCTCCGACGACGTCATCGCCCATTGCCATTCGTGTGGTGATTCGTGCGACACCCACGTGAATTGCGCCAATCCGACGTGCAACATCCTCATGATCCAATGCGAGGCTTGCCAGACGTCCATGCAAAGCACGTGCAGCGACGAATGCCATGCGTTCGTCCAGTTGCCCGAGGAGGAACAGCGCCAACGTCGGAAAGGCACCAAGGCCCGTGGAGGATTCATGACGGGTGCCAAGGGATTGAATCCGGAGAAGCCTACGCCAAGAAGTCGGAAGTGACTTCGAAGAATTCTTCGGGGGACTCGGCGTGAAGCCAATGCCCTGCCCCTTCAATGGTGTGGTCCGTCATGTTCAAGAATCGACCCTCCATGGCGAGGAGGTCTTCGTCCGAGACGTAGGGGCTTTCGCTCCCCCGAATGATCAAGGTCGGCAAGGTGTTCATGCCGACCGACACTTCGCCAACGACGTCGTCGAGCGCCTTCGAAAGCACAGGGACGTTGAACCGCCAAGCAAACCCGCCCTCTTTGAGGCGATGCAGTCCTTTCATCAAGAAAGGCACCAACACCTTGTCGTCCCCGAGGGCCCGTGCGAGATCGTCTTGCACCGATTCCCGCGACGTTGCCCGATCGGGGGACGTCTGAAGCAAGGCGTCAAAAATGGGTCCGTGATGGGGCGTGTATGCCTTGGTTGCGATGTCGGCAACGATGAGCCTGTTCACCATGCCGGGATGGGCTTCGGCGAACGCCA
>CAZKGY010000218.1:0-3441 GCA_964552305.1 uncultured Comamonadaceae bacterium | reverse complement strand
AGCCGAGCCATGATGAGCAGGTAGTCCTTCTTGTTGCTTTCGAAGACCTCTGAGAGGGCTTCTTGGATGCGGTCTGCTTCCCCGCCGATGACCTCGTTCAAAAGCTCCTTGGTGGAGGCAGTGATTCGATTGGGTGTTCCTTTGGTTCTAGGCATAGTTTCCCCTTTAATATTCTCAGTCGGGTTCCTTCAACCCTCCTTCGTTACCCTCACCAGACACCCTCAATCGCTCCTGCTCCTTTTTGGATACCTGAGCAGAGAGGCAAAGCATACCCTTACCCACTCAGAAGGCCAATGTCGGCCTTGAACAGGGGGCGCTTTGCCATCGAGAGCTTCATGACTGAGCCTCCTTCCCGGAGGGACCGTCGCTTTCGAGGCGGACGATGTTGCACGCTACGTCCGTTGCCAATTCATCGCCGTGCAGCGACTCCCAATGGGTTTGGCTTTCGCATTCCATGTCAGCTTTGTGGGGTCCATTCTAACTGACCGCTACTCTCCCGCCGAATCGAGACCGCTGTTGCGTGACGCATAAACGTGAGAGGCAGGGTCGCACCCGTTGAGGCTAGTTGCCCTGCATCTGTAAGAGTCTTTTGAGGGGCCAATCCTCAAGTTGAGAGTCCAGAAGCTTTCCACCAGCTATCCACGAAGTAAGGCAGCGCCGACCTAATTTCTTTTCATGAACAGGGTTGAGTTCTCGACTTGATTGGGATTCGAGGGCGACATTTCTTAACTTATGTCTCCTTTATGCCCCAAATCATCTCGCGATGCTAAAGCACGTTTTACTCGCCCTTGGATTCTCAGGTTCACTCTTGTCGTTTGGCCAAAATGCGGCCTTGGCCCCCGTTAAAGGGACGGCCTTGGAAGGGCGTACCGCCAGGCTCGCAGGGCAGTCTTTCAAAGCGCTCAGTGGTGGTGGCACAATTTTGTTCCAAGAGACGTTTTCCAACGGGTTTGACGGCTCCAATGGCAACGGCGCTTGGACGGTGAACGACAACCAAGACGGTACGTTGTGGATTTGGGTGACCCCAGATGGTCAAGGTTTGTACCCAAGCGAGGTGCCTACAGGCTCCGCTCACCCCGCCGGCGCCTACAGCACCAACATCGGAGCTCTAGAGTCCGCGACAGCCGAGGACGGGTGGATGATTTATGACAATGACTTCTGGCATGGTGGGCCAATCAATTCAAATAACCCGGCATTTGACAATGAGGGGACGTTGACGAGCCCCTGGTTGGATTTCACCAACGACGGTTCTGTAATCGTCAATTGGGAGTCTTACTTCCGTTACTGTTGCTTCCCGTACGCGCCGATTTTCTTGGAGGTTGGCAGCACCGTCGAAGGTGTGACTTCATGGACGGCGTTCGACGCACACGGCGATTTCATCGAGTCAGCCAACGAGGCTTCGGCAAACCCCCTTCCTGTGAGCCTGGATGTGAGTTGCGTGGCGGCGTACCAGGATTCTGTGCAGTTGCGCTTTGCGTATCGCCAAGCGCCTGAGACGGGCCAAGGTTACTCGCACTACTACTGGGGCATCGACGACGTGACGGTGATGTCAAACCCCGTTGCAAACGATTTGGAAATCACGCAAGTGACCAACGGCAATGTGTTTACGGTTTGGGAGTATCGTATGACGCCTTTTGATCAGGCCATTGATGCAGCAGACGGCGGCCTCGTTGCAGGGGTGATGTACGAAAATGTGGGCATGGAAACGCAGTACGAAGTCAATGTCGTTGTGGAGATTTTGGACGAGGACAGTACACCGATTTTCGTCACCGTTGAGACCCTAGATACAGTGTACTCCAACACCCAAGCGCCCACATGTCCAGCAAACACCCGAGACACCCTTTATGTACAGACTGGATGGGAACCTGCCGCACCAGGGAGCTACAGCCTACGCATTTCTTTGATGAACGCAGACGATGCAACTCCCTTGAACAACGTGTTGGCAAAGGATTTTTTCTATACCGAGGACGTGTATGGCCATGACAACGAAGCTGCCTTGGACACGACAGAATTGGGGCCAAGAGAAAGCGAAGACACCCCTGACTTCTATGACCCAACTGGTTATGGATCTTACTATCACTGTCCCAACCCTGGGTCTATGGCCTATGGTGTCGCAGTTAAGTTTGGGCCGAACACGGGCTTGAACGCCTCAGGTGAGGTGGAGCCATTCGAATTCACAACTCGCTTGTACACCTTGGACGGTTCGGCGACCATCACAGACAGCCCGTTTGACGAGGCATATTGGGTGTTCAACACCCCCCCCAACCCCACGGGTGACACCAATCTCGAGACTTACCTGGCGTTTGACGACCCCATCGAATTGGGCACGTGGAGCTCACAGACAGGCGGCGAATTCTACTTCGCTGGAGTCATGAGTGAATTTGAATCGGCAGCCCAATTGACTGTGTTGGCGGAGCCCAACAGCGACACCGACGCGAGCACAGGGGTGTACAGTCAGACTGGTGCCGGTGACTTTGTTTGGTTTACGAGTCAAGCAAGCACCCCTGCTGTGCGCTTGATTACCGGTTCGTTCGAAGCAGGGTGCATCGACGAAGCGGCATGCAACTATGACCCGTCTGCAGGCGTTTCCGATGGTTCTTGCCTGTTTGTGGGGGAGCCTTGCGACGATGGTTGGTCAAACACAATCAACGATGTTGTGACTGAAAATTGCCAGTGTGAGGGAGAAGGCGTGGTGTATGGTTGTACGGATCAAGTAGCCTGCAACTATGAGTCCGAGGCAAATGTCGATGACGGGTCGTGTTGCAATTGCGATGGGGAAAATTCCTCTTCAGGATCACTGTTGTACTTCGAAGACTTTGAAAGCTACGCCGTGGGCGATTACATCGGGGTCTCTGGACAGCCCGCTGGCATTTGGTCCACATGGACCAACGGCGCGGAAGGCACGGCGGAAGATGCCCAGATCTCCAACGAAGCTGCCCTGTCCGGAAGTCAATCGTTGAAGTTGTTCGGCGGCCTTGCAGGTGGCCCCATGGACATCTTGCTCACGATCGGGCTTGAAGGCGCTTACGAAGTGACGTTCAACATTTTTGTGCCAGAGGGCAACTCGGGATACTACAACATGCAAGAAAGCACCGTTCCCGCAGTCGCTTGGGCGTTTGACTGCATCCTTAGCAGCGACTCTGTAATGACATATAATGTCGACAACGGATCCTTCATCTTCGAGACGTTTTACACTCCAGGAGAGTGGCTGGAAATCAAGCACTTCATTGATACTGACAATGACTTAATGACTTTGTACTTCGATGGAGTGTATGGTGGGCAACTCCCCTATGACGGTGGAGAAATTGGCGGAATCAATTTTTTTGCGGCCGGAGATGGTGTGACAATGCCTTTGTATTACGTTGACAACATTTCTGTACCCCATGCGGGTTGCACTTCGGGTTGTACGGACACCATGGCGTGCAATTACGTACCGAGTGC
>CAZKGY010000217.1:0-3504 GCA_964552305.1 uncultured Comamonadaceae bacterium | reverse complement strand
CAGGAAAGCCCGTCTCGCTGCCAAATTTCATGGCGCCGGTGAAGGTGCCGTTGCCGCCGATGACCACCAAGCCATCGATGCCTGCCTCGACCAAGTTGATGTGGGCTTGCTTGCGTCCTTCTGCCTCGTGGAAGGCTTGGCAACGTGCGGACTTCAGGATGGTGCCACCTCGTCCAAGGATTTTGGCCACCGATCGCACATGCAGGCGCTTGAAGTCGCCGTCAATCAATCCTTGGTACCCTTGAAAAACTCCCATGACCTCCATCTCGTGGAACACCGCGGTCCGAACCACCGCACGGATGGCAGCGTTCATGCCCGGCGCGTCACCTCCGGAAGTCAATACAGCAATCTTTTTCATCAAGTTGAGTCTAGAATCGCGCCCTGCGTTGAAGGCGCACAAATTTGCGTCAAACCTTCCGCATTTCCGAAGAATTCTTTCACGAATTGCGCGCGTGCCCACTTGAACGCCAGGAATAAGTGTACAATTGACACCAAGTGACGTATCTTGCCGGTCCCTTTGAACCAATTTGCCATGGACATTAGCGTGGATTGTGCCCTGTTTGGCTTTGACGGCGAAGCCCTAAAACTGCTGTTGATTCGACAAAGAACCTCGGAGGCAGGCCCCTTGGCCGAAGCCGACCTGCAAATGGCCTTGCCCGGCGACTTCGTCGAGGAAGACGAGGATCTCCAGGATGCCGCCTCTCGGGTGCTGCGCGAGCTCACGGGGTTGGGCGACGTGTACTTGAAGCAATTTCACGCATTTGGAGACCCTCAGCGAGTCAAAGGCGTGAAGGACCAACAATGGCTTCGAACGTTTCGTGCGCATCCTGAAAACCGCGTGATCACCGTCGCCTACTTTGGATTGGTGTCCTTGCACGACCACGTTCCAGAGCCCGCGTCGTTTGCGGGGCAGGCAGCATGGACCGACGTGTGCGAGTTGCCCGGGCTGGCGTTTGACCACGACGACATTGCAGGTTTGGCCCTCGCGACCCTCAAAGAACAACTCGAGTCCAAGCACATCGGCTTCGAAATGCTCCCCAAGAAATTCACGTTGCGCCAACTTCAAACCCTCCACGAAATCGTGCTGGACAAGAAGCTGGACAAACGGAATTTCCGCAAAAACGTCAAGCGCATGGACCACGTCGTGCCCTTGAATGAAAAAGAAGAAGGCGTGCTGCACAAACCTGCACAACTCTTCAAGTACGACGCCAACCTTGCCAACCTCGATGACTAACCACCCTGCGATGACCTTCTCTCTTCACAACATGTTCAGTCTTGTGGTGCTCGCCCTGGTGGCGTCCACGTCTTGGGGCCAAGTCGTTTGGACCGAACCCGCCTTCCCTACCCAAAACGACGTCGTCACGCTCTACTACGACGTGGCGGCAGGCAATGCCGCGCTGGTGGATGAAGAGCCGCCGTGTCCCCCTTGTCCCTTCGTCTATGCCCACACGGGCGTCATCACTTCGGAGAGCGATTCGCCGTCTGATTGGCAATACGTGCACAACCCTTGGCCCAACGGCAGCAATGGAAGCCAAGCCAACAACGGCAATGCCCTGTTGCCTGTTTCTGGGACGGTGCACAGCTTCGATTTCGGAGGCATGACGCTCGCCGAGTACTACGGCGTGGCCGACGGCGTCGTCATCGAGCAGTTGGCCTTCGTGTTCCGCAATGGAGACGGCACGGTCGTGGGCAAAACGGCCGACGAAGGCGACATCTTCCACAACGTGTCCGATGGATCGTTCGAAGTCATCTTCACCGCCCCTTCGGAAGCATCCTCCATTCAACCTTTGGGGAGCACCCTCTCCATCCAAGCCCAGGCAACGCAAGAGGCCTCGCTGACCCTGAATGTGAATGGCGAGTTGGTCGCGTCTGCCTCAGGCAACGCCTTGACGCACAACTTGGTCTTGGACTCGGAGGGCGATTACGAGTTGGTGGTGGTGGCAGAGGCGGAAGGCGCAACCGCGGAAGCCATGGCCTCCGTGTTTGTGTTGCCGAACGCCCCTCCTGTCCTCACACCCCCTGCAGGAATCCTCGACGGCATCAACCACGTGGACGAAAGCACCGTCATCCTTCAATGGACAGCGCCTTACAAGGACTTTGTGTTCGCGGTTGGTGACTTCAATGATTGGTCGATCGGATCGGCAAATATGATGCACGATGCGGGAGACGGCGAGACGTTTTGGATCGAACTCACCGGGCTGACTCCCGGTGAACCGCTCCGTTATCAGTACCATATCTTCCCTGACGACAATCGATACCCTGACGCGTACGCCGAGGTCATCTTGGACCAGTGGAACGACCCTTGGATTCCCGAAACGACGTATCCTGACATGCTTCCCTACCCGAACGATGTGACATCCGGACCGGTGAGCGTGTTCACACCCGGCGAACCCGCGTTCGAATGGACCGACGAGGACTTCACGAGGCCTGACCAGGAAAACTTGGTCATCTACGAACTGTTGGTCCGTGACTTTTCAGAAGTGCGGACTTTTCAGTTCATCGAAGACTCCCTCGATTACCTGGCATCGCTCGGTGTCCAGGCCCTGGAATTGATGCCGGTGAACGAATTCAATGGCAACGACAGCTGGGGCTACAACCCCACCTTCTACTTCGCCGTGGACAAGGCATATGGCACACGTGACCACCTGAAGTCGTTGGTCGATGCCTGCCACGAACGGGGCATCGCGGTCATTTTGGACGTGGTCTACAACCACGCTGACCAGCCCAACCCCTTCATCACCATGTACTGGGAAGATTGGACGGTGTTGCCCTACAACCCGTGGTTCAACGTGAGCGCTCCGCATAGCTTTACGTGGTTTTACGACTGGAACCACGGGAGCTCCAGGACGCGGGAGTTCGTCAAGCGCAACCTCGATCACTGGGTGGAGAACTACCACGTGGACGGCTTTCGCTGGGACTTCACCCAAGGCATCATCCAACAGCAAGGCGTGGACGGTGGATACAGCCCGCAGCGCATCGCGTGGATGAAAGAATACGGAGACCACGTCTGGAGCCAAGACCCCTCCGTGTATATGATCCTGGAACACTGGTGCGACTTCAACGAAGAAGCGGAACTCGCCAACTACAACGGCGCCAACGGTGACGCCCCAGGCTTCATGCTCTGGACCAACGCAACCCACAACTACCAAGAGGCTAGCATGGGATACAGCGACAACGACTTGAGCTGGGCCAACTTCCAAAGCCACAGCTTCCAAGACCGTCACGCCGTGGCGTACGCCGAGAGCCACGACGAGGAACGGTTGATGTACAAGAATGTGCAATTCGGCAACAGCGCAGGCGACTACGATGCCAGCGACTTAGTCACGGCGCTGCGCAGGCAGCAGCTGACCATGGCCTTCAACTTGCTGATGCCTGGTCCGAGGATGATTTGGCAATTCGAAGAACTCGGGTACGACTACAGCATCAACACCTGCAGCGACGGAGTCACGGTGAACCCCGATTGCCGAGTGGCGGCCAAACCCGTGCGCTGGGACTACTACGACG
>CAZKGY010000216.1:0-3510 GCA_964552305.1 uncultured Comamonadaceae bacterium | reverse complement strand
CCTGCGCATCCAACGCTCGTCGCTGGATGCTTGACTCATGCGTCGTTGTTGGTGCAGGCAATCAGCGTGTTCTGCATCAATGATGCAATGGTCATGGGGCCGACGCCTCCAGGAACCGGGGTGATCCAACTGCATTTGGGAGCTACCTGATCGAAGTCGATGTCGCCGGTGAGTCGATGTCCGGAACGCTTGCTTGCGTCAGGGATGCGGTTGATGCCTACGTCAATCACCACTGCACCGTCTTTGACCATGTCTTCTGTCACGAAGTGTGCGCGTCCGATGGCAGCCACCAGAATGTCTGCACGCCGCGTGTGCTCCGCGAGCCCTTGGGTGCGGCTGTGGCACACGGTCACTGTGCAATTGCCTGGGTTGCCGTTTCGCCGAAGCAGCAGCGCCATGGGGGTGCCCACAATGGAGCTGCGCCCCAAGATGACCGCGTGCTTCCCCGAGGTCTCGATGCCGTTGCGCTCCAGCAAGCTCATGATGCCCATGGGGGTCGCAGGCAAAAAACAAGGCAAGTCAAGCGACATTTTTCCGGCGTTGATGGGGTGGAAGCCATCCACGTCTTTGGCGGGAAGCACGGCTTCAAGCACCCGTTGGGCATCGATGTGGTCGGGGAGGGGGAGCTGCACGATGTAGCCATCCACCCCGTCGTTGCCGTTCAAGTCGTGGACCACCTCCAACAAGGCTTCCTCCGTGATGTCGGCGGGGCATTCCACCAGCGTGCTTTCAAAGCCCACGCGCTCGCAGGCCTTCACTTTGTGGCCGACGTAGGCCCGGCTTGCGGGGTTGTCGCCAACCAACACGGCCGCGAGGTGAGGGGCTTTCAAGCCTTGGGCTTGTCGTTCTTGCACGGCTTCGGCAAGTTCCTCTTCAATTTGCAGTGAGGTGGCTTTGCCGTCGAGGATTTGGTGGCTCATGGTGTGTGTCGCATTCATCGTCGCCCCGGCAGGCGCATCCCTGGGACCCTTGGCATCGACCCTCGAGCCATGTGTCCCATCATTTTCTTCATGTCTTCAAACTGCTTCAACAACCGGTTGACTTCCTCCACTGTTCGACCGCTGCCTTTGGCGATGCGCGACCGACGACTTCCATTGATGATTCCAGGGTTTTCTCGTTCGCCTGGCGTCATGGATTGGATGATGGATTCGATGCCGACAAACGCGTTGTCGTCGATGTCGACACCCTTCAGCGCCTTGCCCATGCCGGGCACCATTCCGAGCAAGTCTTTCACGTTGCCCATCTTCTTGATTTGCTGGAGCTGCATCATGAAGTCTTCCAGGTCAAACTTGTTTTTCTTCAGTCTGTCCTCCAGTCTTTTGGCTTCCTTTTCATCAATTGCTTGTTGAGCCTTTTCAACGAGCGAAACCACGTCGCCTTTGCCCAAAATTCGATCGGCCATCCGCTCCGGATGGAAGACGTCGAGGGCGTCCATTTTTTCTCCCGTGCCGACGAATTTGATGGGCTTGCCGACCACGGAGAAAATGCTCAATGCCGCACCTCCTCGGGCATCGCCATCGAGTTTCGTCAACACCACCCCTGTGAAGTCGAGCTTGTCGTTGAACGCCTTGGCTGTTTGGACGGCATCCTGGCCAGTCATGGCATCCACCACGAACAAAATTTCGTTTGGATTCACCGCATCGCGGATGGCTCCAATTTCTTCCATGAGCACCTCGTCGATCGCCAGACGACCCGCGGTGTCGACGATGACCGCGCCATACCCCTCCGCTTTGGCCTTGGCCATGCCGCGCTCAGCAATGCCTACGGCGTCCTTCACCCCGGGTTCCGAGTACACGTCGCACCCGACCGATTCACCAACGACATGCAGTTGGTCCACCGCTGCGGGTCGGTGCACGTCGCATGCCACGAGGAGGGGTTTGCGGCCTGACTTGGCAATGCGTGCGGCCAATTTCCCAGCGTGGGTGGTCTTTCCGGCCCCTTGCAATCCTGCCAGCATGATGGTGGCAGGTTGGCCTTTCAATTCCAGCGGGGCGGCGGCTTGGCCCATCAATTTGGTCAGCTCCTCATGCGTGATTTTGATCAGGAGTTGCCCAGGTTGGATGGCGGTCAGCACTTCCCGGCCCAAGGCCTCTTCCTTCACACGCTTGACGAAGGCTTTGGCGGTCTTGAAGTCCACGTCTGCATCCAGCAGCGCCTTGCGCACTTCTTTCAACGTGTCACCGACGTTCACTTCGGTGATGGACCCATGGCCTTTCAGGATTTTGAAAGCCCTTTCGAAGCGGTCTTGGAGGTTGTCAAACATGGTGTGTCAAACAGGATTTTGCATGCCCTCTAGCGCAAGAGGAACCGCAAAGGTACGTGGTTTGTGTCGCGTCATACAGGCATGCCTTTGGGCTTGTTTTTGGATGTACGAAGAGTTCGAAATCCTCGACGAATGACGAAAAATTTTCGGCGATTGTGAAAAATCCAACGACTAGTTGTATATTTAGGGTGAAATAATCTTTTCAAATCATGCGAACGAACATTTGCCTCGCCTTTATGGCCCTCTTCGCCTTGGTCCCCTTCACGGGCATCAACGCGCAGTATTCGTTGACGGTGGAAGCTTCAGCTCCAGCCGATGCAACGACTCCGGGAACGGTTTACCGGTTCTACGTCAATGCCAATGATGCAACAGACAAAATGTCTGCAGTCTTTGGCAACAACGAAGCACACCTGGTGATCAATACCCCGGACGGTATTTTCAATTCACCGTTCAACACCGGTTGGAGTGCGGCGGGAATCAACCCTCTCTTTTTGCCGGCTTTCCCTTCTTTGGCTGATGACAGCTATGCGACCATCAACCTTGAAGGACCAGCTTCGATGTCAACGGTCGCGGGAGCAGCGGACCCATCCATCGTGGAGGATCCAGCCTTGGTTCCCACCATCAGCGGATACTTCATTGGCGGCGGGACTCTTCTCGACGTCAATACGTTGACTGGCGGTTCCTGGTACGTATTGAACACGGCCGGCAACGCTTTGCCGGACGCCAACAACCGTTGGTTGATTGCCCAAGTCACGACCACAGGTTCCATTTCTGGTCAAATCAACTACCAAATTTTCCCGTTGGGTGTGGGTTCTGACCAGGTTCAGATGTCTGTGTCCTTTGACGGTGCTGGCGAATTCGGTGGAAGCAACAACGTAGTGAGTGGTTGTACAGACGCAAGCGCCTGCAACTTCGATGCTGATGCGGATTCAGACGATGGTTCTTGCACGTACCCCGCTGACGCGACCTTGGATTGCGACGGCAACTGTGTGAACGATGCCGACGGCGATGGCATTTGCGACGAAAATGAAATTCTCGGTTGCACCTTGGAAGCAGCGTGCAACTACAACCCAGCAGCAACGGACAACGACGGCTCTTGTGCCCAGGAAGATGCAGCAGGTGTTTGTGGAGGTTCTTGTCAAGCTGACGACGACGCGGATGGCATCTGCGACGACATCGATGATTGCATTGGCTCGTTGGACGCTTGTGGCGTGTGCAACGGTGACAACTCTTCTTGCACCGGTTGC
>CAZKGY010000215.1:0-3519 GCA_964552305.1 uncultured Comamonadaceae bacterium | reverse complement strand
TCTCTTCGTGCACAGCGCCAAGGCTCTCAACTTTCTCCTGCCGTACCGCGCGATTTATTGGATATTTTCGTTCATCGTGCTGCCCCGTCGGAACCATCGGTTGAGCCGTTGGATTTTCCGCCGCCAAAGCAAGAAGCTCACGCAAGGAGAGTACTTGAAATGGGTGGAATTGTACAAGCCGTTCTTCAAGTTGGTGCGTCAATACGTCCAACGCCCTGTCATGAAGCAGGGGCTCGTGGTCATGGGTGACCAGGATCACATCTTCTTTCGCGCCGCCGAGCGATTCACGCAGATTCAGAGGAACATGCGGCTCAGCGTCATCGAAAACTGCGGGCACGTGTGCAGCATTGAGGCGCCAGAGCTCTTCAACGAGCTTGTGCTCAAGTTTTTGCAAGACGTGGATGTTCCTACGAGGGTGACTGCCACGCCCGTTCCCAAATCGTGGGCAGAACTTCGAAGCTTGCAGGGCGCCAAGGCCTGATCCATGGCCCACCGAAAGCCACACCTTCCAGAAAAGACCTGCGTGACTTGCGGTCGCCCCTTTGCATGGCGAAAAAAGTGGGCCAGGGATTGGGACCACGTGAAGCATTGCAGCGAACGGTGCCGAAGGAACAAAAGCTCGGCAAACAAGTGAACATGAGGGGCTTTGGGGTGTTGCCCAAACACCATGCAAGCCCCGCCCAGCCTCAAGCCAGCCCACACGATTCGCCTTCTTCTTGGAGACCAGTTGAATGCGGCTCACTCGTGGTGGAAACAAGCCGACGATGGGGTTGTGACGGTGATGATGGAGTGCCGTCAAGAGACGGACTACGCGAGGCATCACGTCCAAAAGGTGCTCGCCTTTTTCGTGGCCATGCGCGAATTTGCCCAAGCCCGCATGGGGGAGGGGCATCGTGTCCATTACCTCCCGATTCACGCCCCGAGTGCTGCAACCCCCATGATGGAGGTCCTTGAAGGACTGGTGGCGTCGTGCGGGGCCCAGACCGTCTGCTTCCAAGCCCCAGACGAGTGGCGTTTGGACGAACTCATCCGGGGGTGCCAGGATGCCTGGCCCCACAAGCTGGGGGTGGAGGTGGTCGTGGCGGACACAGAACACTTTTTGACGGGACGAGGCGATTTGAAGGAGCATTTCCAAGGCAAGAAGCAGTACTTGATGGAGTCCTTCTACCGCATGATGCGCAAGCGTCATGACGTTCTGTTGGACGGGGCTGGTCAGCCAGAAGGCGGCAAGTGGAATTACGACGCCAACAACCGCAAGAAGCTTCCCAAAGGCCATGTTCCACCAGCACCGCGGTTGTGGAAACGCGACGTGTCAAGCGTGCTGGAGGAATTGAAGGGTGCTGGTGTCGAAACGATGGGAAGGGTCGAAGCCACGCGCTTTGGGTGGCCGGTCACGCGTGAGGAAAGCCTGGAGTTGCTCGACCTGTTCGTCGAGGAGTTGTTGCCGCGGTTTGGGGACTTTCAAGACGCACTGACGGAGGACAGCTGGACGGTGTACCACAGCCGCTTGAGTTTTGCGATGAACGTGAAAATCCTGCATCCTCGCGAAGTCATCGCCGCGGTGGAGCGCAAGTGGCGCGGGGATTCTGCACACGCGAGCATTGAACAGGCCGAGGGCTTCATCCGTCAAATTTTGGGCTGGAGGGAATACATGCGTGGCGTCTACTGGGCCCACATGCCTGACTACGCGAAGCTGAACTTCTTCCAACACGCCCGCGCCTTGCCCTCTTGGTTTTGGACAGGGGAAACTCGCATGCGATGCCTGCAACACGCCATTGGCCAAAGCTTGGACCACGCCTACGCCCACCACATTCAACGGTTGATGGTGACGGGCAACTTTGCCTTGCTTGCTGGCATTGACCCTGACGAGGTGGATCGATGGTACCTCGGCGTCTACATCGATGCGATCGAGTGGGTGGAAATCACCAACACCCGAGGAATGAGCCAATTCGCAGACGGAGGCATCGTGGGCACCAAGCCTTACGTGTCTTCGGCGAACTACATGCACAAAATGGGCCCCCACTGCGCGTCCTGCCAGTACAAGCGTCAAGCCAAAACCGAGGACGACGCTTGCCCCTTCAATAGCCTGTACTGGCATTTTCATGCGCGCAACCGGGACTTGCTCGAACGCAACCCGCGCATCGGCATGGTGTATCGGACGTGGGACAAAATGCCCGCGCCCCAACAACAAGCCTTGCTCGACCGTGGGGATGCCCTTCTCGCCAACCTTGAACAGCTATGACACAGACCCGCACCCTCCATTGGTTCCGCAACGACTTGCGTTTGGACGACAACCCCGCCTTGGCCGAAGCCATGCGCAGCGACGCCATCGTCCCGGTGGTGGTGTTGGACGACAGGTTTTGGGCGGAGGACCGCTGGGGCCATCCCAAGACCGGGCCGTTTCGAACACGATTTTTGTTGGAATCTGTGGCCGACCTGAAAGAGGCGATTGAAGCGTGTGGTGGCGCCCTGTTGGTCCGCCAAGGACGACCAGAGGACGTGTTGCCCGCATTGATGACGGAATGGTCTTGCACCCAGTTGACGGCGCAGGCGGAGCATACGCCTGAGGAGATGACGATCGAGGCGGCTGTGGCCGCCGCGGTGGATGCCCCTTGCCAATGGGTGGAAGGGCACACGCTTTTTCATCCCGACGACTTGCCCATGGCGTTGGAGGCCTTGCCTGACATCTTCACGCAATTCCGGAAAAAGGTCGAGAAGCTCAGCGAGGTGAGGGAATGCATCCCGGCGCCTGAAGCGGTGGTTTGTCCTGAAGGCTTGTCAAGCGATGCGGTGCCTGAGGTGTCGGCGTTCCTTGCCCAATCAGGCCAAACCATGCCGCCGTCCGACAGCCGCGGCGTCCTGCCCTTCCAAGGAGGGGCCAAGGCGGCTCGGGCCAGGCTGAAGCACTATTTCTGGGACACCAAGCGCCTCGCCGTGTACAAGAAAACCCGAAATGGGTTGGTTGGGGCAGACTACAGCAGCAAGTTCAGCCCGTGGCTTGCCCACGGTTGCATCAGCCCTCGTCGCATTGCAAGCGAGGTGTATCGATTTGAGGACAACGTGGAGGCCAACGACAGCACATACTGGCTGGTGTTCGAATTGATTTGGCGCGACTACTTCCGGTTTGTGGCCATGAAGTTTGGCCCCCGAATCTTCCATCGGAAGGCCTTGAAGCCAGACAGCGTCAACCGTGGCACCCAGCGGCCGGCGTTTGAAGCGTGGAAGAAGGGGCGGACCAAGGACGCCTTCGTGAATGCGAACATGCGAGAGCTTGCGCGCACAGGATTCATGAGCAACCGCGGCCGCCAAAACGTGGCCTCTTACCTCGTGCACGACTTGGGCATCGATTGGCGCCTTGGCGCCTCGTGGTTTGAGCACATGCTGTTGGATTACGATCCTGCGAGCAACGCCGGCAATTGGATCTACGTGGCAGGCGTGGGCAACGACCCTCGTCCCAACCGCAAGTTCAACACGCAGCGTCAGGCGGAGATGTACGATGGCGATGGCAAATACCAAACC
>CAZKGY010000214.1:0-3527 GCA_964552305.1 uncultured Comamonadaceae bacterium | reverse complement strand
AGGGGTCCGTGCAGCCGTAGCACGTGAAGTCGCAGGAACCGTCGTCCACTGTCGCCGTGGCGTCGTAGTTGCAGGCAGCAGGGTCCGTGCAGCCGTAGCACGCGAAGTCGCAGGAGCCATCGTCAACCGTCGCTGTGGGATCGTAGTTGCAGGCAGAAGGGTCCGTGCAGCCACCACAAGCCAAAACAAAGGTCAATTCCGAAATGGTCGGGCACGACCCTGGGGTTTCAGAAACGTACTCATAGACGCCCGACTCACTCACCTCAATGCCGTTCCATGTGATAGGGTCGCATCCTTCGATGGTTTCAGACTCAAAGGTCGAGTAATCAATGAGGATGTTGAAAATTCCTACTGTGTCACAACCAAAATCGTTGGTGCCCGTAAAAATGGGATAGGTCGTTTCGTAGTAAGTCTGCCCTTGAACAATGGCAGAATCGCACGCAACGATTTCCACACTTGATATTGATTCCGTCACCGTGAATGACCCTTCAATGACAGTCATGCAATTCGACGCAGATACGTCAAAATCGAAGGGATATGCCCCTGAACCCCCGACGTTCGATTCGTACACCACAAACCCTGGTCCCGAATCAATCAATTGAAAGTTTGGCAACTGGGAAAGGTTTGTGCCAAAGGGGGTGCCAACAAAAACCCCGTCTCCAAACGTGATGGTCAACATCACGTTCTGGCCCTCACAAACAACAGGAGAGGACAGCTCGAAATCCACGTCCAAGTCGTACGTGCAACTACCATCATCAATGGTGGCATTTTCGTCAAAGTTGCAAGCCAATGGGTCCGTGCATCCCAAACAAGCATAATCACACAAGCTGTTGTCTGGAATCGCTGTCGGATCGTAATTGCAAGCTCCAGGGTCCGGGCATCCGAAACAATCTGAACCAAACGCCACTAGAGCCTCATCGGAGACGCTGTAAGAGCCCCCTCCACAAAGGGGATGCGTTGCCGTGGCTGTGATGGCACCTGGCTCAGAGGGGCACCAATCGACAGAAGGCCCAGAACCCAATGCATTGCCGTTTGCATCGGTCCATGACACAGAGGTCAATTCGGCACCATTCGGCTTGAATTTCCAACCCTCCGAACTTGTAGACCAAGAGCCTGTGTTCCTTCCTGGCGGGACAAAAGCGACGTTGCCGGCTTCGTTTTGAATGCCAATCACCGCATTCCCAGAATTCCATGTGGAGCAAGTCGGTTTGTCCTGGATGAAGACATCCACTTCATTCGTCATTTCATGCAGCACAATTTGCTGGTTGGTCAGCAAATTGTTGCACTGGTAGTGAGGGACGTTGAAGAAGCTAATGACGAATTTCCTGCAGGGATACTCGCCAACCACCGCAAATCGCAGCTCTCCACCCACCGAAGGGTCGATGTCATGATACGCGCCATTGATTGAATTGGGGTAGGGGACCGTCGCCGATGGCAGAGGGTTGGCAAACTGCCAAGCACAGCCAGCGCCAGCAAGTAACGTGTTGAACGAGACCACGCCGTTCGACCCAACGATTAAGGAACTATAGGTGTTGCCGAAAAAACAAAAGTCAAAAGGAATCGAAATGACTTGGCTCCACGTGTCGTCGGTGCCAGAAGGAATAACCGTGCCAGCATTCAATGGCGCCACCAACTCGAAGCCCAAGGGCTCCACAACGTACGTGTTCGATGCATGAATTGGGTCGTAGTCGGCCTCGAACGTCAGACACTCCCCCAAGCAAATGGTCTCGTCGTTGCCCGCGTCAATCTCCACACAAACGTCCATCCTAGCGCTAGACGGCAAGGCCCCGACATGGAAGAGTGTGTCCTGGGTAGCCCATGCGTTTTGAACGCATCCCAATTCCTGAAAGGCCCCCTCATTTCCCTCCTTGGAAATGAGGTTGCTTAATTGAGTTTGACCCCAAACACCCATGGATGAGGACATAATCGCGGCGAGGAAGAGACAGCACCTGAGCACCTGCCGGTATGTCGTTGACGAACCCACGTTTGAATCAATTCACCAAGAACCGGAGTTCGGTGCGGCGGTTTTCCTGATGCATGCGCTCGTTGCACCACACGCCGTCCACGCACTTGTTGAGGGGCTTGGTCTCTCCATAGCCTGCAGCCTCAATTCTCGTGGGAGCGACCCCTTGAGCAATGATGTAGTCGACGCACTTTTGGGCCCGCGCCTGAGACAAGTAGTCGTTGTATTCCTTGGGGCCGCGTGAGTCGGTGTACGACGACAATTCGACCCTGACGTAAGGCACCTCGTTCATGTAGTTCACCAACTTGTCAAGCTCCTGCTTGCTCGCAGGACGAAGTGCCGCGTCGTCCAAGTCGTAGTAGATGAGTTCCAAATCGATGACCACCTCCTGGTTCAGGGTCATCACGATAGACTCTCCTTTGGGGCAGGCCGATTGGTCCATCAAAGGAGCCGTGCCAGTGCGGTAACCAATGTGGTCTACCTTGATGGAGGTGTAGCCAAGCATGGCCTCCACGTCCCAGGTCAGCTCCCCTTCGAGGTTCGTCAACATGGATTGGCGTTCCATGTCTGGACCAAAAAACGTCACCGCCAACGGTTCGGTGATGGCCTTGTTCGGCTCCAACCGGACCGCCAAATCGTTTTGCGGTTGGTCGTAGCCCAGCACGGCCTGGTCTCGGTACAGCACCTTGTCGGCGGCACGCAATCCCTCCAAATCAAACGGCGCCAATTCTCCATTGCCGGCAAACCGCAGCGCCATCATGTGTCCCAACGGCGCATCGAACCTCACCACGCCTTCCGGCGACGTTGCCACCTCTTTCCGAACGTCTGTGTACGTGTCGTGAACGACGATGGGCTGGTTGGCCACCACGAGCCCGTCGCATGTGACCAGCGTCACTTCAAACGGGGCAGTGACCTCGCCCATCTTCACTCGGAAAATTCGATCCACGTCTTCGTCGCGGTTGGAACTCAAAAAGCCCATACCCGCGTCATTCAAGATGTAGGCGAAGTCGTCCGCGTAACTGTTGATGGGTGCACCCAAGAGCTCCGTCAACCCAGACGCCAAATCGTGGCGATAGATGTCCATTCCCCCAAGTCCGCTTCGACCGTCGGTCGAATAAAACAACTGGTTCACGCCATCCACAAAAGGGAATTTTTCGTCCCCTCGGGTGTTGACCTTGTCGCCGAGATTTTGGGGTTGCTGGTACTTGCCATCTTTCCACTCGGACACCCAAAGGTCCAACCCTCCGCGGGATCCCGGCATGTCGCTGGCAAAAATCAAATTGCGGGCGGTGTCTTCCACGGCATGAGC
Organism: uncultured Comamonadaceae bacterium; assembly: GCA_964552305.1. Taxonomy (GTDB): domain Bacteria; phylum Bacteroidota; class Bacteroidia; order Flavobacteriales_D; family Sanyastnellaceae; genus UBA11663. The sequence goes on along the minus strand of CAZKGY010000214.1, from coordinate 255 downwards.
CACCGAATAACTCGGGTGGTTGAATCCAATCGCATCCTCTTGAAGCACCCACTTCTTTCCTGGTTCCCGGGTGAACATTTCCACCTTGAGGTTCTTCGCATCCATGCCCTCTTTGTTGGAGACCGCGGTGCCGTGGTTCCTCGTGAGGTACATGCGCAAACCGTCGGCCGAAAACGAGACCGGGCCGTCATGTTCGTTGGGAATCACCGTGGACATCAACGACTGGCTCGACAATTGGCTGCGAGCGTAGGCGGA
>CAZKGY010000213.1:0-3560 GCA_964552305.1 uncultured Comamonadaceae bacterium | reverse complement strand
CGCCGGTCGCGAGTTTGGGCAGGATCTTCTGCTTTTGTTCCTCCGATCCGTACTTCCAAATGGGGTACATCACGAGCGAGCTCTGGACCGAGGCCGTGGAACGCAAGCCGCTGTCGCAACGCTCCAGCTCCTGCATGATCAGTCCGTACGCGATTTGGTCAAGGCCAGCGCCGCCATACTCCTCAGGGATGTATGGCCCAAATGCCCCGATTTCGCCCAAACCCGGCAACAAATGCTGAGGAAAGACGCAGTTCTCGGCGGCGTCTTCGATGATGGGGCTGACTTCCTGCTTCACCCAAGCCCGCGCGGTGTCGCGGATGAGCTTGTGTTCCTCCGTGAGGAGGTCGTCCATGTTGTAGTAGTCGTGGCCTTGGTAGAGGTCTGTACGCATGATCATTGAATTGCGCCCCAAAGATAACCCCTCTGACCTCCTCAGAACTCAAGCTTCGTTCTGTTCATACCAATCGTCGGTCAACAAGTCCCCAGTTTGGTACGCAGCCACCGCCATGGCGTCCACGCGTTCATTCAACGGGTCACCGGCGTGGCCCTTCACCCAGTGAAAGCGCACGGTGTGCTTGCGGTACACGTGCAGGAAGCGCTGCCACAAGTCCGGGTTCTTCTTGCCTTTGTAGCCTTTCTTCTCCCAGCCAAACACCCACCGCTTCTCCACTGCATCCACCACGTATTTGGAATCCGAGTACACGTCCACCGTCACCCCGTCGCGCTTGAGCGCTTCCAACCCCACGATGACTGCGAGCAGTTCCATGCGGTTGTTGGTGGTCAAACGGTAGCCTTGGCTCAGTTCCTTCGCATGCTCACCATGCATGAGCAGGGCGCCGTAGCCGCCTGGCCCCGGGTTGCCACTCGCCCCCCCGTCGGTGTACATCGTCACGTGAATCATCAGAAGAGGTGTTGGATGTTGGAGGTGAACAGCTTGACTGCGATGGCCAGCAAAATGATGCCAAACACCTTTTGAAGCACTGCAATGCCTCCTTCACCCAAGAAGCGCTCCAAACGGGCCAAATGACGAAGCACCAAATACACCACGCCCATGTTGATCAGGATCGCCAGGGCGATGTTCACCTGGGAAAATTCCGCCCTCAGGGAGATGATGGACGTCATCGATCCTGCCCCGGCAATCAAAGGGAACGCCACGGGAACGATGGTTGCCGTCTTCATGGCCTTGGCGTCCTGTTTGAAAAGCTCGATGCCCAAGACCATTTCCAACGCCATGAAGAAGAGCACGAAGGAACCCGCCACGGCGAAGCTGTTGACGTCAACCCCGAGGAACCCGATGATCCTTTCCCCCAGCACCAAAAACGCCAGCATGATGCACAGCGCCACCAAGCTTGCACGGCCGGCATGAATGTCCCCGGCCTTGCGTTTGACGTCGACAAGCACGGGGATGCTACCGATGATGTCCACCACCGCAAACAAGACCATCGTGCTTTGAAACAGTTCTTCCCAATTCAACATGCTGTCAAGCTTTCAGCGATTTCAAGTGCGTGTCGTCCCTTACGTCCCAGCCGTTGTCCAACCGAATCAACCCTTCCAAAACCTGCGGATAATGGCGGTGCTCCAACGCAAGGACGTTGGCGGCGATGTCCTCCGCCGTGTCCTCGGGAGCCACGTCCACCTCGCCCTGAAAGACAATGCCTCCCTCGTCGTAGCCTTCGCTCACCCAATGGATGGTCATCCCCGTCACAGCGTCGCCTTGGTCCTTCACGGCACGGTGGACATGCATGCCATACATGCCCGCCCCCCCGTGCTTGGGAAGCAGGGCGGGATGGATGTTCACCATACGTCCTTGAAACGCCTCGCACACGTCTTCCGGCACCTTCAACAGAAATCCTGCAAGCGCCACCCAGTCAATGCGTCGATCACGGAGTGCCTGAAGCAGGCCTCCCGACCCCATGTCCGCTTTGGGCATGTGGCTTTCCTCCACCCCATGCGACGCGGCACGCGATCGGACCTCGGCTCCTTGCCTGTTCGTGCAAACCCAAACCACCTCACCGACTTCGGCACCAGTGCCGCTGGCGAAGTGGGCCAGAATCGACTCTGCGTTCGAGCCTGAGCCTGACGCTAGAAGCGCGATGCGAACCTTGTCAACCGACGCGTTTGCCATGCCTCAAAGCGCCGCGGCAGTCATGAGTTCCCGCTCGTACGCCTCGATCGTGGACTCCATGTCCGCGAGGCGTCCTTCCAACGCCTTGGTTTCTGGCGCGTCAGCATGGTAGTAGCGCATCACACGCACCAAGCGGTCGGCGATTTGCATGGCAAACTGGATGTCCCTCTCGGCCGCGATGTAATGGTCCGCGTCGAGCGACGTGAAGTACGCCACAAGTTCCTCTTGCATGGTCATGAAGTGGCCCGTAACCTGCTGGGTCATGGCCCATGCATGCCCGCGATCGGCGTCTGAAAGGCCAACGGTGTTGGGAGCCACTGCGACGTCCGCCGCGAGTTGCATGTAGGCCTCAGCGACGGGCATCATCACGCGGCTGTATGGCACGTTCTCCCTCGGCGTGGCGCGCAGAAGCTCGTCCAAGACCGCCAACGCCCGAACAGGGTCGCCTTCCTTCAACAACGACTCGGCGAGATTGGACATCTGCAAACGCACGTTGGTGACCATGCGACGGTTGTTCTCGTCCATGTAAATCCCGTGCTCCACGTCGTCCATGTTGCCCCACTCCCATTTGTTCATGACGTTGTCGTGCATGATGTCCGTGGCGATGTAACCCAGGATGTTGGGGTTCTCGTTTTTGGGCTTTTTCACCGGCACCAAACGGTACGCCAGCCCCTCCAGTCGGAAGTGTTCTTGCAGGCCCATGTAGCTCTCTGGACCTGTCGTCACTGCGAAGTAAATGGGACGCTCCCAATTGTTGTTCGCAATCATGTTCAGGGCGGCGTAGTGGTTCTTGGTGATGTACGACACCGGCTTGCCGCTGCCGTTGGACAGCGTCCATTTGAGCTCTTTGACCAAATGGTTCAGCTCATCCCCAGACACCAAGCCAGAAGCCACCACCGCGGCTGAATCCACCGGGACGGTGAAGGTGTTCGACGGCAAGGAGGCATAGCCCTTTTGGCCCGGATAGCTTTGGATGTTCGCGTCGTCAAGCGTGAATTCAATGGCCTCCCGAAGGTCCGTTGGCTTGCTTGCTCGACCCACCAACACGACGTCCCGGGTTCCCTGGCGATACTTCTCCTCGTCCATCATGATGGGAAGGGGAGCGCTCTCGTAGGCGCGGCGCCTCATTTGGTCAATGTACCAATCGGTGTTCAGCAAACTCAGGTTGCACACCCGCACGTCCGTGCGGATGCCCTCCACCTCTTGCGCGTACCACAGGGGGAACGTGTCGTTGTCCCCGTTGGTGAAGAGGATGGCATTGGGGGCGAGTGAATTCAGGTAGTTCTTCGCCATGTCCACACCGGTCCTCCGGCGTGCACGCGAGTGGTCGTCCCATCCTTCAGAAGCCATCAACAAAGGCACCACCATGGCGAGCGCCAACACCCCCGCGGCCTTCATCGACTCAGACGAAAGGGCCTTGCCCATCGCCATGGAC
>CAZKGY010000212.1:0-3573 GCA_964552305.1 uncultured Comamonadaceae bacterium | reverse complement strand
ACCAAAGCCATGAGCTGGTTTTGGACGGCGAGTCCCTTCTCTGCGTGCACGCTGAATTCTTCCCAACGGTCGTCCCACCCGCGCTTGTGGGCGCTGAGGTTGGCCACCATGGTCGCAAGCGCTGCACCAAGGGCGCCGGCATACGCAGCAATGGAGCCGCCACCTGGTGCGGGTGCCTCCGAAGCCGTGGTGTCGGCAAATTGGGTGAGCGTCATGTTGATGAGTGGGGAGCTCCCCTTCTCAGCGATGATGTACTCAATGACACGCTTGGCAGGGTCAAACGGCGCAAGGTCATCCAGCCCCAGGGACTTGACCGCAATTTTGACCTTCTCTTCTTCGGCAATGCCAAGCGACCGTTGTTGCTTGCGGAGGTAGTGGTCTGCCGCATCCAGCAAAACGCGCAGGGGCAACAAGCCCACAAGCTCGGAGCCTGTCACGCGAATTCCGCGTGCTTGCGCCTTGTCGCAGGCCTCGTCAAAGGCGACGTGAACGGGCGTGACGTTGATGTCCGTGAGGTTCAAAGAAAGTTGGGCGATGCCGTACTCCTCGATGTACCAGCCGATGCCCTTGACTGACTTGAGGGTGCCGGGGATGCGGACAGGCTCGCCTTGCGCATCGAGGATGGCCGGGCCCGTGATGCCGTCACGCTTTTTGATTCGGCCTGCCTCGCGGATGTCAAACGCAATGGCGTTCGCCCGGCGGCTTGACGTGGTGTTTAGGTTGATGTTGTACGCAATGAGGAAGTCGCGCGCGCCCACAGCCGTGGCCCCGGTGCGGCGAGCCGCATCGGTGAATTCCGCGGGACCAAAGTCTGGTGCGCCCTCCTCGGTGCTGAGCTTGCCAAGGCCTTCGTACTGGCCTTTGCGGCACACGGCGAGGTTTTTGCGTTCGAGACGCTTCGCCGCCGATTCGTAGAAGTAACCTGGGATGCTCAGCTCCTTGCCCACGCGCTCGCCCACCTCGTGGGCCACCTTGATGCAGTCTTCCATCGTCACGCCCGCCACCGGCACGAAGGGGCACACGTCGGTGGCGCCCATGCGGGGATGCTCGCCGCTGTGTTTGGACATGTCGATGAGTTCGCTCGCCTTCTTGATCAAGCGAAACGCCGCCTCGCCCACCGTCTCCGGCGGCCCCACGAACGTGATGACCGTGCGGTTGGTGCTCTTCCCTGGATCGACATCAAGCAGTCGGCATCCATCCACCGTCTCCACCACGGAGGCCACGGCGTTGATCACTTCGGGGCGTCGTCCCTCGCTGATGTTGGGGACGCATTCAATGAGTCGTTGCATGGGGCCAAAGTAGCGCGCCCCCTGCCCTGGCAATTGGGCCTTACCCCTCCCAGATTTCCCCGTTGACGAAGACCTTATCCACAACCGCGTCGGTGAAGCGGTAGGCAATGTCTTGCAGGCCTTCCATCGGATGGGTGAGGATGAAGTTCGCCCGGTGACCCAACGCCAAGCACCCCACCTCGTCGGCGACCTCCATGGCTGCCGCGCCATTCAACGTCGCCGCCGCAACCGCTTCTACAGGTAGTACCCCCATTTTCAAGCTCGCCAAGCGCACCGCCATCGTCATGTCGCCGCTGGGCGCCGAACCCGGGTTGTGGTCGGTGGCCAGCACGAGCGGCAACCCGGCGTCAATGATTGCGCGGCCTGGCGTGTAGGGAATGCTCAGGAAATGGCTGCACCCAGGCAACGCCACGGGGTAGGTTGGCGATCCTTCGCCGTCCTCGGCCCGTTCAAAGCCCTCGATGAGGCGCTGGATGGCTTCGCTTCCGCACACCTCCAAATGGTCCACGCTGAGCGCATTTTGTCTCACGCAAAGGTCTACTCCTCCGATGTCATTGAATTGATTGACATGCACTTTGCCTTTCAAACCAAGGTCCGCCGCCGCTTCGAGCAGTGTTCGCGTTTCATCCACCCCGAAGTAGCCCTTTTCGCAAAAGGCGTCCACGTAGTCGATGAGGCCCTCGGCGGCGAAAGCAGGCAGCATGTCATGGACGACGTGCTGGGTGTATGCCGCGGCGTCTTCAAATTCAGGCGGCACGGCGTGGCACCCGAGGAACGTGGCTTTGATGGGGATGGGCGCGGCTTCCTTGAGGCGGGCGATGACGCGAAGCATCTTGCGCTCGGCGTCCATGGTCAGGCCGTACCCGGATTTGATCTCCATGGCGCCCACGCCGGCGGAGATCGCCTGCTTCACTCGACCCCATGCATCTTCGTACAACGCATCTTCCTCCATGGCCTGCAGGGCACGGGCCGAATTGAGGATGCCCCCGCCCCGCTCCGCAATCTCTTGGTACGTCGCCCCCTCCAGCCGCATCAAAAACTCTTCGCTCCGGCTTTTGGCAAACACGGTGTGCGTGTGGCTGTCGCACCACGCAGGAATCACCCAACGGTTTGCGGCGTCCACGATCGTCAGTCCTGACCAATCCACGATGCCGGGAAACGAGTCCATGGAGCCAAAGTCCACCACTCGGCCATCCTCGACAGCCATCCAAGCGTCACGGATCACAGGGAATCGCGCCATGTCCGCTCCCGCGACGTAGGCAGGTGCTTCTTCGTACGCCCCCACAAGGCCTTTGATGTTTTTTACCAGCGTCCGCATGCCGTGCAAGGTATACCTTCGCAGTGATGGCTGGGAACACTTTTGGCAACTTGTTTCGCTTGACCACCTTTGGTGAGTCGCATGGCGCAGCCCTCGGCGGCGTCGTGGACGGATGCCCGGCTGGTTTGGTCTTGGACTTGGAAGCGATTCAAGACGAATTGGCCCGCAGGCGGCCCGGCCAATCGGCCATCACCACAGCTCGCCAAGAAGGCGACGTGGTGCAGTGGCTGTCCGGCACCGTCACCAATGGCGACGGCCAACCCGTCACCACTGGCGCACCCATCGGGTTCACCCTCCCCAACACCTCGGCGCGTCCCAAGGATTACGACCACTTGAAGGACGCCTTCCGTCCTTCGCATGCCGACTTCACGTACCAAGCGAAGTACGGCTTGCGCGACCACCGTGGTGGAGGGCGAGCATCCGCACGCGAAACCGCCTGCCGGGTCGTCGGCGGCGCGATTGCCCGTCAACTTCTTGCCTCCCAGGGGGTGCAAGTGGGTGCCTACGTCGAGCGGGTCCAAGACATCTCCATGCCCTTGCCTCCGTCCTTCCACACGCGTGCCGAAGTCGACGTCCACGCTGTTCGCTGCCCGCATCCCGAGACGGCCGAACGCATGGAAGCCCGAATCCTCGAAGTGAAGAAAGCCGGCGACACCGTCGGTGGCGCCTTGGTGGCCGTGGCTCATGGCGTGCCTGCCGGATGGGGCGAACCGGTCTTTGACCGCTTGCACGCCGACTTGGCCAAAGCCATGTGGTCGCTGCCTGCCACGAAGTCTCTGGAGCTGGGCTCAGGCCTCAGTGGCACCTTGATGCGCGGCTCGGAACACAACGACGCCTTCGTCCAACGCGGCGACCGAATTGGCACCGCCACCAACCGCAGCGGTGGCATCCAAGGTGGCATCAGCAACGGCGAAGACATCGTGTTGCGCGTCGGGTTCAAACCCGTGGCCACCATCCTTCAATCTG
>CAZKGY010000211.1:0-3587 GCA_964552305.1 uncultured Comamonadaceae bacterium | reverse complement strand
CTTCGTAAGTTTTCTGGTAGGTGCTTCTGGCGACACCGACCGACACACCATCAGTGATGCCGTAGTCGAAGGCCATGCGCATTTGGGCGTTGTCGAGCCCCCACAGGTCGTAGGCGCCAGCGCTCAAGGTGCCAAACCTGTGCGCAATGACAAAATGCAGCACCCCCTCGGCGGGCGTCTCGTTGCTTTGGACGTTGACAATGCGGGTATCCTTGAAGGTGGCCGTCACCGGCAGCGTGGGTTCTTCCAAGCCTTCGTTCAACGCGTCGAGAAGCCCTTGGGCGCTGACAATCGGCCCCAACAGGAGGCCCGAAAAAATAAGCAGGGTGCAAGCGAGCCGGTTCATCGAGGGTCGAGTGTGGCGTCGACGGTGACTTCGATTTGTGGGGCGATGTTGTCTTTCACCACCGCAGGAATCACCACGTTGTGGTCGGCAAGGGTCAAGTCAAATGTGGCCGACAATTCCCATGCCTCGCCGTTCCACCGAAGGGTGCCTTCGACGTCATGGGGAGCCTTCACGCCGTGGATGTCGAAGGTCCCACGTGCCACAACCGAGTGCGTTTCGCCGTCGTTCCAGGCGTTGTTCCAACCGTCAATGGTTCCCTGAAACGTGGCCTTGGGGTAGGTGTCTGATTCGACGTAGTTCTCGTTGAAGTGTTCCTCCATCAGGGCTTTCTCAAAGTGAAAGCCTCGCATTTGAACTTGGAAGGCAAAGCCTCCATTGCTTGAGTCCAGGAGACCACTCATTTGATGGTTGTGGGCTTCAATGTTTTCAATAGGGGTGGCAGAAAAAAAGCCCACGTTGCCCGTCCGAGTCATGAATTGTTGCGCGGCGCTTGTCCAAGCCACGAAGCCAAGCAAGCAAAGGAGAGTCAAATGTTTCATGGAGGAGGAATCGTCAATTGTTGGGAGCTCCGAGTTCGGTCCAGCGTTCAATGCGTTGGATGTCTTCTTCGGGCAGGGGGTCGCCGAAGTAGGGCATGAACAGAGCATCGGACACAGGCAAGCGAAGTACCCGGGTGAGGTCCCCTTCGATGGCCGATTGAGCCACGTTGGCGTGCGTCGTGAGGTTGAGCCCGCTGCTAGGAAAATTCACAGAGTGACAGCCGGTGCAGTGGGCTTCCATCAAAGGGGCAATGTCCCCGGCGTAAGACACGCATTCCTCGCCCTCACAAGGGGCAAATGGACCATAGATGTCCTCGCCCACGTCGTAGGTGCAGCCGGCGAACAGGGCGATCACGACCACATGAAACACGGGGGATGTGAGGGAACGAGGCATGGTTGGGTTCAATGTACAACGATGGAAGGACTTTGGTGGAGCGAGGCCACCCTCGAAGGATTCTTTCGTCTAACGTGTGACCACTGTTGATTGTTCATCCAACCTTTTGTCGTATCTTCAAGTAATGTCAAACACACCATCGAAATACGCGGCGTTTTTGTCCCGTCTTCAGGAAGAACTGATGACGGCGGCAACCCAGCATTCGGTGGCGTGGCGTTTTGGCAACTGGACTGCACGGCAGCGCTTGCTCAAGGTGCATGAACGCCTGCTGCGCGACGTTCGGAGGAACCTCCAGCGATTGAACAACCACGTGATGAAGGAGGCACCCGAGTTCCGTAGGGGCTTTGGAGCCGAATTCCAGCGTTGGGCCAATCAATTGCCAGATCCCGCGAAAGAACAACTCGAGTTGTTGAAGGATTACACAGAGGTTTTTGCGAACCCCAAAACCAAGTAACCATGTTTCAAGCCCACCACGCTGTGCGAGCAACCACGTTGTTCGCCGGATTGACGTTGATTGCCTTCGGCGCCGTCGCACAATCGTCGTTTTGGACGCCCATCGAGGGTGGCCGTGCCGACGCCCCAACGGTCGAAGTTTCAGGTTTTGATTCTTGGCAGCTGGACGTCGAGGAGTTGGAGCGCTGGTTGGCGCGCGTCCCGGTGGGCAAGGCCTACGAGGCGCGATCCTCTGCTTGGGTGCTCGAATTGCCGATGCCTGACGGCTACACCGAATCATTCACGGTGGTGAACAGCCCCATCATGGCGACCGAACTTGTAGCAAGGTTTCCTGAGATTCAGGTCTATGCAGGGCAAGGGGTGGAGTCGCCCGGCGCCACGGTGCGTTTCGATTTGACCCCACAGGGGTTCCACGCCATGGTCATGAAAGAAGGCGAGACGGTCTTCATCGACCCCTACCACCCTGGAGAGCGAGGCTCTGTCATTTGCTACACCAGGTCTGCGTTCTATGCGTCAACATCCAAGCAATTGGAAGGCTGCATGACCCTCGAAACGCCAGACCACAAGCCATCGGTGATGGACGCCGATGGCCATGGAGGGAAGAAGGTAAAAACCATGGGTCTTCCCGTGGTGGCGTCCAACCGCGTGGATAACGGCACGCAGTTGCGCACCTACCGTTTGGCCTTGGCATGCACTGGCGAATACGCCCAATACCATGGAGGGAACGTGTCGGGCGTCTTGGCGGCGATGAACACGTCCATGGCCAGGGTCAATGGACTGTTTGAGCGGGATGTGTGTTTGACCATGGAGTTGGTTCCCAACAACGATGAGCTCGTGTTCTTGAATGGCTCCAACGACCCGTACACGAACAGCAGCGGAAGCCAAATGCTCTCCCAAAACATCAACACGTGCAACAGCGTCATTGGTTCGTCGAACTACGACATCGGCCACGTCTTTTCCACAGGCGGGGGCGGGGTGGCGTACCTGCAGTCTCCTTGTGGCGGAAGCAAAGCGGGCGGGGTGACCGGCCAAGGTGCTCCTGTAGGAGACCCGTTTGACGTGGATTACGTGGCCCACGAGATGGGGCACCAGTACGGTGGGAACCACACCCAAAACAACAGCTGCAACCGTGCGTCTTCGGCGGCGTTTGAGCCCGGCTCAGCGTCCACCATCATGGGGTATGCGGGCATTTGTGCGCCCAACCTGCAGAGCAACTCCGACGATCATTTTCACAACCACAGCATCAACGAAATGATCGCGTTCACGGTGAACGGCAATGGAAACACGTGCGCAAGCACCTCGTCCACGGGCAATGGCATCCCGACGGTCAGCGCAGGCGTTGATGGATTGACCATTCCCATCTCTACGCCGTTTGAATTGACCGCCACAGGGTCCGATCCAGATGGAGACGCCGTGACGTACAACTGGGAACAATACGACCTCGGGCCTTCCACTGCCTCGGGGGACAACAGCCTCACCAACCCATCCGGGAACCAACCCATCTTTCGTTCGTTCTCTTCGACCTCGTCACCCACCCGGACCTTTCCAAGGGTGCAAGATTTGGTCAACAACACCACAACGATTGGAGAGCACTTGCCCACCTACAGCCGTGGCCTGAACTTCAAATGCTCCATCCGCGACAACCGAGCGGGGGGAGGTGGTTTTGCGGACGACTTGAAGTCGATGAGTGTCACAGCCAACGCGGGCCCTTTCCTCGTGCAAGCGCCCAACGGAGGTGGAACGGCAGTTGGCAACACCCAATTGCCTGTGAGCTGGGACGTGGCGGGCACCAATGCCAACGGGGTGAACTGCAGCTCCGTTGACATTTACTTGAGCACCGATGGAGGATACACGT
>CAZKGY010000210.1:0-3601 GCA_964552305.1 uncultured Comamonadaceae bacterium | reverse complement strand
TCGCACAACTTCACGGGTTGACGGCCTGTATTGGAGCACGGCTTGAAGGTTGCGGAAGCTCAAAAACAAATCGCCTTCCTCGAAATGAAGGGAGCGGTGCAAGGCTGGCTCGACGTCGTTCAAGTGCAACGGGTCTTGCGGGTCGCCTGAACGAAGCACCAGATGGCCCAAGTCGTTTTCTCGAAGGATGTCCGCCATGGAGATCACCTGGAGGATGCGCCCATCGGAGGGGTCGATTTGGGCCACGCTGTTGTCCAAGAAGTGCACCGTCTTGTCACCCATGCGGTACCGACCCCGATAGGCGACATGTCGGCCGCCTTGTTCCCATTGTTGCGCACAAACCCACAGCATCCCGTCGGCGTCGAGGTTCATGGCGTGGTGGAAACTCAAGCTGTCCTGGCGCCAAACCAAGGCCGAGGTGGAATCAAGCCGGAACAGCGGTGACCGGTTGGTGACGAACGACACGAGCGACCGGTCCTCCAACATCAAGGGGTTGTGGGCCCTCCAATGGGGCTTGAAGGCCATGCTTTCTGGCGTGCGCCACGTGTGTTCCACTTGCCCATCGCGAAGGTTTTGGAGCCGAAACGTGCGGCCCGATTGCTCGTTGGAATGGGCTGTGAGGGCCCACACGTCTTCGTCGAGGCGGTTGATGGGTGACCAGTCGTCTGGCGTGGGAACAAACGTCTGAGGCAAGGTTTGGACGGCTTCCACGCTTTGCTGAAAGCGGTCAGGAAACCCACTCAATCCATCGACCCAGGCGTTCGCAACGCCCAGATTCAAGTCGCCTTTGGTGCGATGTTTGACCACCCAGCCGAAGCCCGAGAGCAGGGCGATTGCCACGATGGCCTGGGCCAATGCGAGTGCGATGCGATTCACGGCGCGAAGATGAGGCAGGATGCGGTCACGGCGCAATCAGTCCACCACAATCAGAGGCAATGCGACGCGGCGCGTGGAGGACCCAATTTCCAACACGTGCCTGCCGGCAGGAATGCCATGCAACGGCACGCTCAAGCCTGAACCACGGCTGCATTCTCGGCCATCCATGGCCACGATGCGCCATTCCACCGCGAGATCCTCGATGCCCTGCGCCTCCAACCTCGTTCCTTCTCGGGCGGGGTTGGGGCTGAGGCGCCACCTTGACCAGGACTTCTCGTCGTCCACAGACGCAAGGGTGCCAAACAAGGGATCGGACGTCACCCCGAATCCAGGAGATTCGCCGTACCACTGCCCCAGGGGTCCAAGGCTGTCCAAACGGAGGACGCAGGCGTTCCATGATCCGTCGAGCGTGCCACGGGTGCTTCCTGCCACCCATACGGAACCGTCTTCTCCCACAGAAATGCGGCCAGGGTCGTCCTCGAAATCGGTACCCCAGATGCCCAACGACACGAAGGCCCCAAGGTTGGACACGTGCGACAAGCGGAACCCTTGTGGCGGGTTGTCGTTGCCGTCGGATTGGGCAAGGATGAGGGCGCCTTGGGGCGTGGAAGCAATGTCTCGTCCTGGGCGTTGGCCGGTGGTTGGCCCATAAAACGCCCCGACGTCGCCGTTGTTGGTGTTCACGCCGAGGAAGTTGTGGACGACGTGCGGATCGCCGCCATTGGGGTTGTCCACGGCGTACGTCTGGAGCACAAGGACCGATTCCGGGGTGGTGGCGATGCCATCGGCTTGGCTCCAGAGGCTGCTGTCGTTGGCAGGCTCGATGTGCTCAAAGGCAAGTTGTCCAAGCGGATAGACGCCCCAAATGGCCGTGTGCATCGTGTCGACATCCGTGCGCGAACCCACGGCAATGAGAAGGTTGTCGCCGACGGTGGCGTCGTGGATTCGGTCGTACGTCCCAGGGGCATCGCCCCATTCCAACCATTCGTCGTCGTCGAGGTTGTAGGCTGCGGGATGTCCGGAACGGGTCCCCACGATCCACGAGTTTCCGAGCCATTCCACGTGGCGTGCAGGTCGGAATCCGCCTTGGACCAGGGGTTCCACGCTGCCGAGCCAAAGGCCTGAGTCGTCGACCCGGTGAATGGCTGCTTGGTACCCGTCCTGCACGTCGAGGCGTTGCGTCAACACCGCGGCAACGCCAGGTTCGTCCTCCCAGGCATCCACGACCAACTCAATGGGGTCGCCGTAGGGGAGAAGCGTGCTCCACTCGTGTTCAAATGCCTCGTCGAAGTGCGCGATGTAACCGCGGACCACGTCGGAGTTCGGCAGCTTGCTCACCCCCACCAAAAAGGCACCCTCGGCATGGGGAACGACGACCTTGCCTTGCTCGAGTCCTGGACCCCCAATGGCCCGAAACTCCACCTGGGCATCCGCGAGGTTGACCCAAAGGGCGAGGCAGATCCACAGGGAGGCCCAACGAAGAGGAGAGAATGAAGTCATTGTGTCAAAACGATCAATTTGGACGAACCAAGAAGTTTCCCATCTAGGGACCATGCGCGTACCACGTAAATGCCTTGCGGCCAGTCCTGGGTGGGCAGGGCCTTCGCCGTTTGGTCTTGACGGAAGCCGTCCAACATCCGACGACCCTCGGCGCTCCAGACCACCCAATGGCACGGTGGCATGGATTTGGAAAACGTCAAGGTGCATGTTTCGGTTGCAGGGTTGGGAAACAGTCCCAGGGCCTCGGGTTGTTCAGGCGATCCCACGCCAGTTCCTGGCACCCAATTCAAGGCGAGTGCAAGTGCAGTGGTGGCCGTGACCTTGCCGTGCCCCCACACGTAGTCCCCCAATACGGGCAATTCACCGGTGTCGTTGTCTTCGCGGGCGCTCCATTCCAAGATGGTGCGGACGTCGTTCGGGGTCAATTCAGGGTTGGCCTCCAGCATCAAGGCGACCACCCCCGCCGTGGCAGGGCTGCTCATGCTTGTGCCGGAGAGTTTGGCGAAATCGTAGGTGACGCCGTTCCATTCGCTGGTGCTTGTGACGGAGTAGTTGCCGTCACGGAAGGAACTCAGGGACGACTCGACGTTGACGCCAGGCGCAGACACGTTGGGCTTCAATCGCCCGTCAAGGGTGGGCCCGTACGAGGAGAAGTTCGCCAACGTTCCGCCCACTTCGGTGCCCTGCGAATTGGGGTATTCCGAATTGTAGGCGCCCACGGCAATGACGGACTCGCCGCACGCGGGCTGTTGGATGCCGTAAGACGGATCGCCCGCAAGCCAGCCGGGTTGGGCCGCCTGAAAATCTTGCCCCCAGTTGCCCACGTTGTTGGACAAATGCGTGTGGTTCCAGGCATGCACCACGCCTTCAGTTGCCGTGGCTTGAAGGACGACACCTAGGTTGGAGTACCCCTTGCGTACGCGCATTTGGACGAAGGGCCTGCCGTTGGCGGGGTGGGCTGCTTCGATGGCGAGGTCGTACACAATGGTGTCGCCATTGGTGACTTGGATGGTGTCCAAAAGCAACGGCCCATCCGTCGTGTGGAACATGGGGCTTGCTCCCGCCACGTTGCTGACCCCTTGGGTCAACAAAAAGCCGGCGCTGAAGGAGCCACCGACGTCGCCCCACAAGGTCAAGTTTTGACCCCATGCGTTCGGGTTGGCGGACAAGGGGTAAAACTGGACCCTCGACCGAATGGTGTCCCCTTCGCCGGAAAATTCGTGTT
>CAZKGY010000209.1:0-3618 GCA_964552305.1 uncultured Comamonadaceae bacterium | reverse complement strand
CGCATGCGCCTTCGGCAATGCCTTCACCGCCGCACACACCGCACTCGTCGAGCACGTCGCCGGCGCAGTTGCAGGCACCTTCAGGAATGTCGTCGCAGCCGCAGTCTCCGTCGGGGCCGTTGCCACCGCACACACCGCACTCATCTTCGACGGCGTCACCGCCGCAAACACCTGCACAATCGAGCGTCAAGCATGAACCATCGTCAAAGGCAGCAGAGCTGTCATAGTTGCAGGCCGCTTCGTCCGTACAACCTTGTTCTTCGTTGTCGCAAATGCCGTTGCCGTTAGCGTCTTCGGTGCAGTCACCGCCGCACACACCAATGGCGTCTTCTTGGTTGCCATCGCAATCGCAATCGCCTTCTGGGATGTCAGAACATCCGCAGTCCAATACGGCGCCTGGTCCGTCACACACGCCACAAACGTCAAGTGCGGCACCGCCGCCGCAGTCGCCCGCGCAATCGAGTTCGAGGCAAGAGCCGTCGTCAATCGTCGCGTCTGCATCGTAGTTGCACGCTTCAGCGTCGGTGCAACCTGCAACGTCAGAGACGCAAGAACCGTCGTCGTACAACGCTTCAGCGTCGTAGTTCGAGGCAGTCTCGTCGGTGCATCCACCACACTCGTCACCCACGCAAATGGGGAGGCGGTCGCGGAATTCCTGACTTTGATCAGCTTCCTGGAAAACCTGAACCTGAATGAAGCCAGACATGCTGCCTTCGGTGGTGAACTGAGCCACGAGGACCTTGAGGTCGTCGCCGGCGTAGTTTGGCCAGGTTGGGTCTTCGTTGAACAGACCAAACCAAGAACCGCCAATGTTGTCATTGACAATGAAGTTCTCACCTGGTCCATTGACAAATTCCTGCGTGGCGTCGACCTCGCCAAACACCGCTTGGGGGTAAGGCAATGTCAACGACGATTCGGACAAGCCAATCGTCAGGTAGCTGTCGTAAGCCAACTCGGGAAACACTGGAAGCAAAGCGGGGTTGATGCCGCTGGTGTTCCAAGACGCGTTGAACGAGTTGTTGTACCATGAACCCGTAGACGAGGTGATTTCCATAGGATTGTTGGAATCACCTGAGCATGACGACAAAAAGTCGTTTGCATTCAGCATGTTCATGTAAATCTGGTATGTCGTCATACCGTCAAGCTCACCGCCCGTGTGGGTGGTGACGACTTCCGACGACAACCAGTATCCCACGGGAGCTTCCGTGGCATACCCCGTCGAAGAAAGGGGGTTCAATTGTGCCGTGGCCAAGCCAAGACAACAACCAAACGCCATCATCAAAGAGACAATGTTTTTCATGGTAAAAGTGAATTTGAAAAGGATGTAGAATGAAATTTTTGTTTGTCGAATTGCAGCACGAATACCCCGCAATACGGGGCCTACGTGGTTGTTGGTCGGCCGGGATGGCCTGTTTTGGTTCGCGCTCATTGGGCGTTTTCACGTGCTCACAAAAGGGCACAATGGTCTGCGAATATAGCCCACATAATATTCTTCGACAAGAATAATTGGCAATTCGTCGAAAGATTATGCGATTTCCTCTATAATAATCTTTATCAAAACCCCTGAAAACACTGACGAAACATAATTTTCGAAAAGGGGGTAGAAAAAACCCGCATAGAAAGCGGGTTTTTGGGGGTCGGGAAAGTTTTGAACCCTTAGAGCGCTTATCGTGGATTTATACCACGACGTTCACAATTCTGCCGGGCACCACGATGACTTTGCGAATGGAATCGCCGTCGAGTTGATTGAGGGTTTGTTCATGCGCAACCACGTGGGCTTCAATGTCTTCCTTGCCCATTGAGGCCGGCAATTCAAGTTGGAAACGGACTTTTCCGTTGAAGCTGATGGGGTACGACACGGAGTCTGCCACCAAAAAGCGCTCCTCGGGGGTGGGCCAAGGCTGATCCATCACGGAGCCATCCATGCCAAGCGAATGCCACAGGTGCTCTGCCAGGTGGGGCGCGTAAGGGCTCAAGAGGGTGGCCAACGGCCCTAGCACGTCGCCCCCCAACTTGCCATTGAGTGCATTCAATTCGTTGACGGCAATCATCATGGCACTGACCACGGTGTTGAATGCGTGCCTGTCGAGGTCATCCGTCACCTTCGCGATGGCTTTGTGCACGATGCGCAACGCGTCGTCAGAAGAGGTGTCAGACACGGCCTCGGCACCCTGGAACAGCCTCACAGTCTTTCGGAGGAAGTTGTGGACGCCGCTGATGCCTTGCGTGTCCCATGGCTTGTGCTGGGTCAATGGCCCGAGGAACATCTCGTAGCAACGAAGGGTATCCGCCCCGTAGCGTTCGACCAAGTCGTCTGGCGTTTGGACGTTGTACTTGGACTTGGACATTTTCTCAACTTCGTGGCCGCAGAGGTATTGCCCTGCATCGTTGAGCACGAAGGTTGCGTCGGCAAATTCTGGACGCCACGCCTTGAAGGCTTCGGTGTCGAGTACGTCGTTTTCGACCAGGTTGATGTCGACGTGCAACCGTTGGGTGGCGTACCCCTTGCGTCGGTCGGCCGAGACAAATTGGTTGGTGCCTTGGATGCGATAGACGAAGTTCGATCGCCCAAGAATCATCCCCTGGTTGATCATGAACTTGAAGGGCTCGTGGAACCCGATGTGTCCCAGGTCAAACAAGCACTTCGTCCAAAACCGCGAGTACAACAAGTGCCCGGTGGTGTGCTCGGCACCTCCCACGTACAGGTCGACTTGACCCCAGTAGTCGCTTTTGGCCCGGTCACAGAAGGCCTCTTCGTTGTGTGGGTCCATGTAGCGCAGGAAATACCAACTGCTGCCGGCCCAACCGGGCATGGTGTTCGTCTCCATCGCTTCGCCGCGGAACACGGGCCAATCTTCTCGGGAAGCCCTCGCCAACGGCGGTTCCCCGTCCGCAGTGGGCAAATACGCGTCCACCTTGGGCAAGGTGATGGTGGCGTCGGTGATGCGTTGGGGCAAGCCTCCTTCGTAGCATATCGGGAAAGGCTCCCCCCAATAGCGTTGACGGCTGAAGACGGCGTCCCTGATTCGGTAGTTGACTTGGCGTCGTCCGACACCGGCGTTCTCAAGCCAATCGAGCGCCAAGGGGATGGCGTCGCCAGCGGTTTGGCCATCCCAATCGCCACATCCCTTCAAGATGGCACCCTTGTCGGTGCACACCGATTCGTCGGTGTCGTGGCCTTCGAAGATGTTGGGAATGTCCAAGTCGAAGTGCTTCGCGAACTTCCAATCGCGCTCGTCGCCTGCGGGCACCGCCATGATGGCGCCCGTGCCGTAGCCTGCCAGCACGTAATCCGCAATCCAGACGGGAACCGACTGGCCGGTGATCGGGTGCGTCACGTGGCCGCCGGTGAACACGCCTGAAATCGTCTTGTCGCCTTGTCGGTCCCGCTCCGATTTCATGGAAGCTTGGTGCACGTAGGCTTCGACGGCGTCGCGTTGGTCGTCGGAGGTCAGGGTTTGGACCAAATCGTGCTCCGGGGCCAGCACCATGAACGCCACGCCATGCAGCGTGTCAGGCCTTGTGGTGAAGACCTCCACGTGCTTGCCAGCATCCTCGGCCAAGGGGAATTGCACAATGGCCCCTTCCGACCTTCCGATCCAGTGGCGTTGTGCTTCC
>CAZKGY010000208.1:0-3624 GCA_964552305.1 uncultured Comamonadaceae bacterium | reverse complement strand
GTCGATGCCAATTTGCTCAATCTTGGCGTGGAGCATGCGCTCCGATTCCAGCCAGAGGCCCAGTTCCAGCTGGTTGCTTGGGAGTAACTCGTAGTAGAACGTGCGGTCCTGAGACGTGTTGGCGTTGAGCACGCCGCCGGCGTTTTCGACGTAGCTGTCGAATTCCCCACGGTCGATGTGTTCCGATCCTTCAAACAACAGGTGCTCGAAGAAGTGCGCCATGCCGGTGCGGTCTTCGCGCTCATTCTTGGAGCCGACGTGGTACAAAACGGTGACAGCCACCAGGGGGGTGGCGTGGTCTTCGTGAAGGATGACGTGTAGCCCGTTGTCCAGGTCAAACTCCGTGAATTCGATGCGCGGGGCGTCGCCTTGGCCTGAGGCCAAGGAAGCTACTGCGGTCAGCAGGCATCCGGCAAGGAGGAATGGGGTGAATCGCATGTTGGAAAATTGAACCTGCAAGATAGGTTGGTGGAGGTATCTTGCCTGCATGGAACATCGCGACGTTTGTGAGCTCCCAGAAGGATGGTGGAATGCAGGCACGTTTTGGTCTTTGTCTTCCAACGACAAAAACACGTGGGCATTGTCCCAAGAGGACATTCGGCGGATGGAACGTTGTCACGCTTACCTCGCTGAACGGGCCTCTGGAGGGGACACGTTGTATGGCATCAACACCGGGTTCGGCGACCTTGCGACCACCCGGGTGGACGACCTCAAAGGCTTGCAACGGAACCTCTTGATCTCGCATGCATGCGGGGTTGGAGACCCGTTGCCTCGAGAGGTGGTGAAGGCCATGCTTCTTTTGAA
Source organism: uncultured Comamonadaceae bacterium (assembly GCA_964552305.1). Classification (GTDB taxonomy): domain Bacteria; phylum Bacteroidota; class Bacteroidia; order Flavobacteriales_D; family Sanyastnellaceae; genus UBA11663. Next base: position 2,820 of record CAZKGY010000208.1, on the reverse strand, counting down.
GGTGAAGGCTTTGAGCCAAGGGCATTCTGGAGTGGCCGTGGCGACTGTGCAGCGGTTGCTCGACCATGCCAACCATGGGGTGTTGCCCGTGGTGCCGAGCCAGGGTTCGCTGGGCGCATCGGGGGATTTGGCGCCCCTTGCGCACCTCGTGCTGCCGTTGATCGGCGAAGGGGAGGTGGTGATGCCGGACGGCCGGCAGTTGACTTCGGGGGACGCGTTGCAAGAGCTTGGCTGGCCCATCCTCGAGCTTGGTCCCAAAGAGGGGCTTGCCCTCATCAACGGCACGCAAATGATGCTTGGCACAGGCATGGTGGCGCTGGAACGCGTGACGCGCCTGGCCGAATGGGCCGACGCCCTCGGTGCGTGGTCTCTGGAAGCGTGGAACGGTCTGAAGGCTGCCATGCACCCGTCGATCCACCGCATCCGCAACCAAGCCGGCGCCATGGTTTCGGCCCACAACGTTTCGTCTTGGCTGGAAGGCTCTGAGCGCGTCGAACAACCCAGGACCTACGTCCAGGACCCCTACTCGTTCCGGTGCATGCCTCAGGTGCATGGCGCCTCGAGGGACGTCGTGGAAGGGGTCCGCGACGTCTTCGAAGCGGAGATGAATGCCGTGACGGACAACCCGCTGGTCTTTCCGGACGAAGATTTGATCGTGAGTGGTGGCAATTTCCATGGCCAGCCGCTGGCCTTGGCGATGGATCGCCTGGCCTTGGCCATCCACGAATGGGCCAGCATTTCTGAACGTCGCGTCTTCAAGATGTTGAGTGGCCAGCGCGGGCTGCCTGCATTTTTGGCGCCCAATCCTGGACTCAACTCCGGTTTCATGATCCCACAATACACGGCTGCAAGCCTCGTGTCGTTCAGCAAACAACTCTGCACGCCTGCCAGCGCGGACAACGCCGACAGCAGCAATGGGCAAGAGGATCACGTCAGCATGGGGGCCAACGGCGCGTTGCAAATGTGGCGCGTTTTGGAGCATGCCGAGCAGGTGCTTGCCATTGAGGCCATGTGTGCAGCTCAAGCATCGGATTTGCGTGGCGGGGACGTTGCAATGGCCCCGGCCTTGAAGCAACTTCAAGCCTCGTTCCGCGAAGGGGTCCCGTTCTTGGACGAAGACGCAGTCATGGCGCCATTGATGGCAGAGGCCGTGGCTTGGATTCGCCGTGGTTCACCACGTGATTTGGCCGACCTTCGCGCCTCAACCCACTGACCTGACGTCATGCTCATTCAAGAATTGGAACGACGGGGCAACGCCCTTTTTCGTTGGCGCAGCTTCATTCCCTTGGTGCTGGTCCCGCCTGCGTTGGTCCTCGCTTACGATGCCCCAACGTGGGCAGGCGAGGCATGGTGGCGGAGCGTGTGCCTGCTCACAGGTGTCCTCGGTGTGGTCATCCGGGCAAAGACCATTGGCCACGTGCCTCCTGGCACAAGCGGACGCAACACCTCGGAGGGTCAAGTGGCCGAGTCGTTGAACACACGTGGCATGTACAGCTTGGTCAGGCACCCGTTGTACCTCGGCAATTACTTCATGTGGATGGCTTTGGTGCTCGCCACGGGACGATTGGATTTTGCGCTGATCGTGACCTTGGCTTACATGATGTATTACCTGCGCATTGCCATGGCTGAAGAGGTCTTTTTGGCGGGCAAATTTGGAGAGAAGTATCAGGATTGGGCAGCGACGGTGCCGGCGTTTGTGCCCAAATTTTGGGGAACGCCCCGGAGTTCGTGGGCGCCTGCAGGCAACGCGTTTTCCCTGCGTCACGTGATCAAGCGTGAGTACAACGGGGTGTTTGCAATTGTGTTTGGCCTGTTCTTTCTCGAAGCGGCCCGAACGGCAGGGATGGGCATGCCGGCATGGTATTCAGAGGCGTGGCAAGCGGGCCTCGGAGGAAGCGTGGCGTTGTTCCTTTTCTTGCGCTTTCTCAAGAAACGCACCCAAGTCCTCCACGTGGAAGGCCGGGAATTCAGCGCTTGAATTAGGTCACCGCGGCCCGGCGCACGATGCGACGCAAGAGTCCCGGCGCGAACCGTTTGAAGTACGCAGCGAGGATTTCGTAGCGCCCAATCAGGACTTCAGCCTTGTTGCGTTCGACCGCCTTGACCATTCGTTCGGCGCACTGTTCGGCGGTCATGCCGGCGCCCGTCTTTTCGTCCATGGTGCCTTGCTGTGAGCCATCGCCCACCACGGCGTTGAGGCTGATGTTGGTCCGGATGAATCCCGGGCAAACCATCGTCACCTGGAGTCCGTCGTCGTGGTGCTCGGCACGCAACGACTCAAAGAATCCGTGAAGGGCGTGTTTGGCCCCGCAATAGCCGGAACGAAGGGGGGAAGAGAACAAGCCCATCAAGCTTGTCACCACCACAAAATGGCCGCGACCGCGCGCCACCATGCTCGGCAGCAGCGCCTTGGTGAGTGCCAGCGTGCCGAAGTAATCGATTTCCATGACGCGCCGATCCACGTCCAAAGACGTGTCAATCGCTTTCGATCGCTGGCTGATGCCTCCGCAGTGGACCATGACATCCACGGGGCCAACCTCAGCCAACACGCGTTCGGCCGCGCCAGGCAAGCCTTCCGAGTCGGCCAGGTCCAAGGTCACCACGTGCACAGTAGAGCCGGCCTCGCGTAAGGGAGTCGCCACGGCTTCAAGCGTGGCCTCCTTTCGCGCCGACAAAACCACGGTGGCGCCGCGTTTCGCCCATGCTTCGGCGCAGGCTTTGCCGATGCCACTGCTGGCCCCGGTCACCCAAACAATGTGGTTGTTCCAGCGTCCCACGTGTGGCCCGAATCAGGCGTCGATGTTGGCGTACTTCGCGTTG
>CAZKGY010000207.1:0-3675 GCA_964552305.1 uncultured Comamonadaceae bacterium | reverse complement strand
GAGGCACGACGCGTCGAGCAGGAGGTGCAGTGGATGCGGCGTTGGGCCAGGGATTCGGGGGTGTCTGTGGTAGGGATGGACGACGCACGGTACCCCGCGTTGCTGTTGGAGATTTCGGACGCTCCGTTGGTGCTTTTTGGGATGGGTGCATGGCCCGACCGTACGTCTTGGTCGCGGGCGTTGGCTGTGGTGGGCACCAGGAGGTGTTCTGCGCAGGGCGCGCGTTGGGCGCAGGAAGTGGCGCGGGACTGGTCCATGGTGGGCGGAAGGGTGGTGAGCGGCCTGGCGCGAGGGGTGGACATGGCGGCGCATCGGGCGACGGAACCGGGGCAGGCGGTGGCCGTCTTGCCTTGTGGCCTTGACGAGATTCACCCCACCATTCATCGCGACGAGGCCATGCGCATGGTGGAGGATGGCGGGCTCTTGCTTTCGGAACAACTCCCCCAGGCGCGTGTCGAGCGTTGGATGTTTGCGTCGCGCAACCGAATCACCACAGGGCTTTGCCCTGCCACGGTTCTTGTCGAAAGCCCTGCGCGCGGGGGCTCCCTGATTTCCGCCGCCAGCGCCGTGGACCAAAACAGGGAACTGTATGTCTTCGACCCGCCTTCTCAAGGCACCCGATGGTCGGGCAACAGGAACCTGCTGGCGGACGGGGTGGGTTGGGCCGTGCGAGACGAAGGCGACTTGTGGCGAGCCATGGCTGGTGACGCGGTGAGGGAGGCGTGGCGGTCGCCCATCCCGGACGCATGTCGGCCCTTGTGGGCGTGCTTGAGTGCCCAATCGACGCACTCCTTGTCGGGCTTGGTCAGGCGACTTGGGTGGCAAGAAGAGGTGGTGCGGCGGCGGCTCAATGCCCTGCAGGCCCTGGGCTTGGTCAGCCGGCTTCCGGGTCGTCGCTACCTTCGGTCGTGAGGCTGGCCTCGGCGGGTTCCAAGGATGGCAAGGCACCGATTTCGCTGGCTTCGACCGGTTGGATGCCGCCGGCATTTTGGATCAATGCCGCGGTCATGGCGAGCGCGGTTGTCAAGATCACGACGAGCAGGACCCCCTCGTTGAAGGCAGGCCACACCAGTTCCGGGTGTTGCGACTCGATGGCGAAGAACAGCAGGACGGTGATCAAGCCTCGTGGCGCGATGTACAGCAGCGGCGACACGGGTCGTTTGCCTAAGGCGAGAAGCAGGGCGAGTCGAACCAGGTAAAGGATGACCGAGACGATGAGTCCTTGAAACAGGACGCCCACGTCGAGCAGGGCGCTCAGGGTCACCGTCATCCCGAACAGCACAAAGAAAAACGTGCGAATCACGAAGGCACTCTCCAGCGTCAGCACGTGGAAGTCGTGGTGCAGCGATTTCATGCGGTCGTCTTTCAGGAGTTTGCCGGGCAGACCCTTGGCGATACCCAACCATTGCGGAAAGAACAGCTTGTGGTTGTTCAGCATCAACCCAAAAATCAAAATGAGCACCAGCGGACTGAGGTGGAGCAATTTTTGGATCGCGTAGATGAGTAGGAGCACGGCAATGCTCAGGAACAAGCGTACGCCGCTTTCAATCTTTTGGAGCACGAACACGAGCAAATACGCCACCGCCACGGAAATGACCAGCGTTCCGCCGAGGTTGACGGCGATGCTTGAAAGGACTTCGCTGCCGGTGCTGGCCTCTTGGTTTCCGAGCAACAGGTAAAAGGCCATGATTCCGAAGATGTCGGAGAAGGTGCTCTCGTAGACCATGAATTCGCGGGCCTTGCTCTCCAAGCCGCCCACGCTGGGAATGATGATGGCGCTGCTCATGATGGAGAGCGGGATGCCATAAACGGTCGCATTCAGCCAAGGCATGGCCAAAAAATGGTGCAGGAAGGCGGCGATTGCCACCGTGCTGAATCCCAGTCCGAGCAAGGCCAGGGAGGCGCTTCGCAAGATGAGCGGAAGCTTGCTGCGCTCCAGCGTCAATTCCAGGGCGGCTTCGAGCACAATGAAAATCAAGCCGATCGTTCCGAGCAGCTCAAGGACAAGCCCCTCGAATGGGATGTGGTTCAGCCCGACAGCCCGAAGCCCTTGACGGATGGCGATGCCCATGGCAATGAGCACCAAAACGCTGGGGACGTTGGTGCGTTTGGCCAACAGGTTGGCGAAGTAGGACAAAATGATGACTGCGCTGCCCCCAATCACCAACCCGTAGGCACTGACGTCGTCGGCCGAGAGGTTCAGGGACAACCCGTCGAGCAGGATGTGGGCCAGCCCCGTCATCCGAAGCCTCCGGTGAAGAGCCTCCAGAAGTCGTTGCCCAAGGCAAAAATCATGAGCGACAGCAAGAAGACGATGCCGACCATTTGGGCCCGTTCAAGCAACCATTCTGGGGCGGGTTTGCCCGCGATCATTTCGTAGAGGGTGAACATGACGTGGCCCCCGTCCAACGCCGGAATGGGGAGCAGGTTCATGAACGCGAGGATGAGCGAGAAAAAGGCGGTGTTGCGCCAAAACACTTCCCAGTCCCAACCGGCGTCGAAGATGCTTCCGAACGTCACGAGGCTGCCCACTTGCGAGGCGCCGCTCTTGGTGAACAAAAAGCGCAGGGACCGCACGTAGTCGGTGAGCGTTTGCCAGGCGACCACGAAGCCGTGAGAGAGCGCCCCGCCGAAGCCGTACTCCAGGTGGACGGACGGGAAGAGGTCGCTGTAATGGGCGGCGCTTTGGGCCATGAATCCCAGGGCACCCGTGCTGTCGGGCACGGCGTCCAAGGCCAGGCGCTCCTCGCCGCGCTGCACCTCCAGCCGGATGGGCGTCTCGGGATGGGCGGCGATGGCTTCGCGCACCGTGGCGTAGAACGGGAGGGTCATGTCGCCGACGGCCAGGATTTGGTCGCCTTCTTGCAACCCCGCCAACGCCGCACGGCTGCCGTCGTCGACGGCGGCCACTTCGCATGGAAAGAGCAGCGTGAAGGGCCGACGTACGCCTTCGTCGATGAAGATTTGGCCGAGTTCTTTTTCGAGGCTCACGCGGGTGATTTGGCCGTCGCGCAGGACGTCGATCTCGGTCACGGATTGGTTGAAGCCCTGCATGCGCAGGTCGCCGAAGTACGCGAGCTCTTGGCCGTTGTATCCGAGGATGCGGTCGCCGTCTTGGAACCCGACGGCTTCGAGGGCAGGGTGGACGTCGACCGGGTATTCGTTGGCCAGTTTGGTTTCACCCCAAACAAGCAAGACGCCGCTGTAGATGACGAAGCCCAAGATCAAATTCACGATGATGCCCCCGAGCATGATGATCAGGCGTTGCCACGCGGGCTTGGATCGAAACTCCCAAGGTTGGGCGGGCTGGGCCATTTGTTCCGTGTCCATGCTCTCGTCAATCATTCCGGCAATCTTCACGTAGCCGCCCAAGGGAAGCCAGCCGATGCCCCATTCCGTGTCTCCGATTTGTTTCTTGAACAGGGAAAAGCCAGGGTTCATGAAGAGGTAGAACTTCTCAACCTTTGTCTTGAAGGCGCGGGCGGCCCAGTAGTGCCCCAATTCGTGGAGGACGACCAAGATGGAAAGGCTCAGAAGGAGCTGGGTTGCTTTGATGAGTGCAATCATGAATCGGGCGTTGAAGCGCTACGCACAAAGGTACATGCGTCGGCGCGTGGACTGCGAGGAATTCACGCACCCTTGCTCACAACGATTTGAAACGTCCCACGCGTGGAG
>CAZKGY010000206.1:0-3719 GCA_964552305.1 uncultured Comamonadaceae bacterium | reverse complement strand
CCTCCGTTTTGAACACCCAACAAGGCGTCCAGCAGTCCATCGGCGTTGAGGTCTGCCAAGGCCACCGCCGCCCGGAAGCCGTTGGCTGTGCCGAGCACTTCGTTGTCGACTTCTTCCCATGTGGCGTCCAGGTTGATTGGCACCAGCCCAAAGTCTTGAACCGTGCCAGTTTCGTTCGCCACAAAGGCCCTGATGCCATTTGAAGTTGGAGTCAAGCAAGGGGTGCTGTAACCATTGATTCCCAGAAGATTGTCAACCACGATGCCCCCAAAGTTGACCCCATTGATTGGGGAGTCGTACACTTCCCAGAGCCCCAGCGAGTTGCGCTGCATGAGGGTGAGTGTTCCGTTTTTTTCTCCGACCACCAGGTCCAAGTTGCCATCCGCGTCGACGTCGATCAACTGCGGCGTCGCGAATTGGCCGACGTCAATGGGCTCGCCCGTGATCCCATCGGTCAGCGACAGCACCGACAATTCGTACGACGGCCATTCACCGGGTTCGGCCACGTTGGTGAATTCGTGCAAAAGCCCGAGTTCGTCACCCACGATCAGGTCCAGGTCTCCATCGCCGTCCAAGTCTCCAAAGGCAGGGAAGGGGCTTTCGATTTGGTAGGTCGACAAGTCCACCCAATCCATGGACTGCAGCACAAACGATGGCGACGTCTCCGTCCCGTCGTTGCGGTAGCAAGCGATGGCGGCAGGCGTTTGGTCCACCCCTTCGTAGCGCTCCTTGTTGGCCACGGCCAAATCCAACAATCCATCTCCGTCAATATCGATGAGGACAGGATAGGCCCCTCGCCCAAAGTCCAACATGCCTTCCTGCAAGTAGTCGTCTTGCACCATGGTCCATGCGGGAACGTCTTCGGTTCCTTCGTTGCGGAAATAATGGACGCTGCGGTCGTCGTCTGTCTCCAACGCGGTGTTGGGTGAGAACAACAAATCCCGCACCCCATCCTGGTCGACGTCGAGGTGGAAGGCGGCGGGGAAACGCGGGAGATTCACGGCCTGGTCTCCATACAAATTGGCGGGAAATTCCGGGTCGATGTAGGTGGCGCTGTCCAAGGAGCTTCCCCCTTCTTCCAGCACAATCCCCAGCGTAGTTGGATATGTTACATCACTAATAATTAAGTCTTTGGGGCCTCCTGATTCAAGTTGAAGTGCGGTGATGGATCCGCCTGCATGCACCCCTGTCCGAGGGTCGATGACGTTGAAGTCGCAGTCGAATTCTGGTCCGATGAACATGGCGTTGTTTTCGGCGGCCTCGGCCATCATGCCGTAGCATCGGTTGGTGCACACGAGGTCGAGTCCGCAGGGTGTCTGTCCCAGGAACCGATAGAGCGTGGTGGACGTTTCCGTGAAGGTGATGATGTCGATGTCTCCGTCGTCGTCGTGGTCCACGATGGCGGGTTTGTCCATGCCGATGCAAATGACCGGGAGGTTGTCCGGGCCTTGGCCAAAATCAAAGCTGGCAAACAACGTCACAGGCTCGGGATCAAACGTTGGTGGTCCGCCGACCACCGTGGTGTTGGTGTACACCCGAATGCCGTTTTGGTGGCTGGTGAAAATGTCGGCCTTGCCGTCGCAGTTGTAATCGCGGAGCAAGCACCAATCGACCATGGCTGGCCAACCTTCGACCCAGTCCCAACGAATTTGAAGCCCGTTGCCTTCCGAGACGCGTTCAAACAGCAGCAGCCGGCTGCCGTCCCGATCGAACGCGAACAAGTCGTCGTCCCCGTCCAAGTCGGCATCAATGGTGGACCATTGTGGCGCGGTCAGGCCGCCCACCCAAGGATTGGCGAGCAAGACGTCCTCCTGCAACACCTCGAACGACGCCCTCGAGAACCCTTCGGCCAGGGTTTGGGCATGAAGGGAAAAGGCGCTCCAAAGCAACCCAAAGGCAACGGCGTGTTTCATGACGGCTGGTGTGTAGGTGGGTGACAACGAAAGGAAAACAGGATTGGGCAGGCCTAGGTTGCCTTGGCAAGGCATTACTGCATGCCCATGGGGATGAACACCACGTCGTCCATGCCCAACACCATGCCGTTTTCCGTGCGCACTTCGCCGCTGCGGACGTGGGCGCCGTTGAAGGTGATGCCTCCTTTCCGGCTAACGTCGTACACAACGCCTGCCAAGGTGCCGTGCTCGTCAGCATTTTTGAAGCTCTCGTACGACAGGATGTTGCGCACCACGTGGTGTGCCACGAACTCGTCGAGCATCGCTTGGTTGCCTTTGCCCAACAACAGCTTCCAGTCCTCAAAGTCCTCAAAGGCCTCGTTGGTGGGAGCCAAAAGGGTGACTCCCATGGCGTGAACGGTTTTGCTGTGCGTGGATCGCTTCAAGAGCTTGCCAAACGTGCTGTAGCGTTCCGTGCTGACGACGTAGCGGTAGGGGCTCATCGTGTTCTCCGATTCTTGCCGATTCACCTCCCTGAGCCTCATCGCCTCTTCGGCTTGCCTCTCGACGGATTGACGTCCCGCAGGGCTCAAGGTCTTGTTGGGTTGAGGGGTTGGCGTTGCCTCGCCGGCGTCGCTGGTGCATGCGCCCAGCATCAGGGCAGAGGCCAGGGTGGCGAAAAGGGTCCATCGTTGCATGAGTCCAAGGTACGCAGAACGCCAGCGAGGGTGGATGCGTTGTTGACAACGTTTCACGTCTTGAGGTGTGGCCTTGTCCTAACTTTGACGTCGAGGATGCAATGATCAAACCTCGACCATGAAACACGTTGGCAACACCCCCTTCGACGCGCGCTTGGACGCCGTCGGATTGGAAGGCGTGGGCAGAGCCCATTGGAACCTTCCCCCCGCAAAACTCATTCTGCAAACGCTCCTCCGGGGCGAAGGAGTCCTGACTGACCAGGGCGCCTTGGCCATCGAGACGGGCACGTTCACAGGGCGATCTCCCAAGGATCGTTTCATCGTGGACGATGGGTTCACCCACGACAGGGTGGATTGGGGCGCCATCAACCAACCCATGACTTCGTCGTGCTTCGAGGCCCTTCTGAAGGACGTCCAGACGCACCTTGACGGGAGAAGCGTCTTCGTGAAGGACGCCGCGGTTGGGTCTGACGCGAGGTACCGCATTCCAGTGCGCGTTGTTGCTGAGAAGGCATGGTCGAGTTTGTTCGTGGACAACATGTTCATCCGACTGACGGACGAAGAACGTTGGGTGGCGGAGCCTCAATGGCACGTGTTGTGTGCCCCGAGCTTCAAGAGCGATCCCCAACGACATGGTTGCCGTCAAGGCAACGTGAGTGCCATCGATTTCACCCGCAAAATCATCGTGATTGCGGGGTCAGGTTACACCGGGGAAATCAAAAAGGGCATGTTCTCCGTGATGAACTGCATTCTGCCGGTGGAGCATGGGGTGCTTCCCATGCATTGTTCTTCCAACGTGGGAGAAGAGGGCAACGTGGCTGTGTTTTTTGGGCTTTCCGGCACGGGGAAGACCACGCTCAGCAGCGATCCCGACAGGCGGTTGATTGGGGACGACGAGCACGGATGGACGGACAACGGGGTGTTCAACATGGAGGGTGGCTGCTACGCCAAAACCATTGACTTGAGCCCGGAAGGCGAGCCCCAAATTCACCAGGCCATTCGCTTCGGGGCCTTGCTCGAAAACATCGGTTTCCAGGAAGACGGTGTCACGCCCAATTACACGGACGACAGCATCACCCCCAACACACGTGTGAGCTACCCCATCCATCACATTCCCCAAGCCGTGTTG
>CAZKGY010000205.1:0-3723 GCA_964552305.1 uncultured Comamonadaceae bacterium | reverse complement strand
AGGCTTCCTCCTTCCAAAATGAGCGTGTCGTATGCGTTCGTTGGATTCATGGGTATGCAAGAAAAAGACGCATGGAAGGCCCAAAAGTTGCCCCTAAAGGTCCCATTTGGGGCATGTGTTGCACTCCCTCTCCGAGTCACCCCACCGAACCACAAGGCCCGCACTCAAGTAGTCGGCACGCCAATCGGTGAAGCGCAGGGAAACGAAGGCGTCCAAGCGTTGGCGCATCGACATGAACACCTGGGCCTTGGCCATTCGGTTGCTCGGGAATCCAGGCGTGCGGTTCGCGAGCAACGCCCCGTACAAAACGTCCAACCTGGCGCGTCCAAACAACCAACTCCACCCTGCGGCGAGCGTGGGCTGCAAGCGGTCTGTCAGCCCCACCCCGATTGTGTCCGATGGTTCACCCGATTCGTCGGCCCCCAATGCCATGTGGTGCACCACGCTGGCCTGGGCCGTGGCGCCGTACTTGAGTCCCAACACCCTGGTGGACTGCGCCAACAATTCCTGCACGCCGAGCAAGGACCCTCCGTATGCTTCGTGGTCCCTCCCACCAATGCCTAGACCCACGGCGTGCCGCCAACCCACCTCGGCTCCGTCCTTCACGACCCGCCGTCGAGGGGTTTCCATCAGCCTCACAATCAACTTGGCTTGGGGCGTGTTGATGCCTTGGTTCGGGCGTTTGAGCGCCCCGTTGCTGGTGTGCATGATGCCTACATCGAGGCTGATGGGGCTGTCGTTGGCCAGCGCCAACCCCAACCTGACAAGGCCGTTCCAATGCGACCCCACGGCAATGAGCGGGACTTCCGCAGACGCATCGTAGGTGGTGAAGTTGTACGCCAAGCCGCCGGAAAACGACCATCCAATCAACTTGGTTTGGCGCGTGCGCAAGTTCCATCCTGCCTGAATTTGGGAACCATACGCCGACGCCCCGATGCGATGGAACCCGACGAACCCTCCGTGCTCGATGCCGTCGAAGGCGGCACCCCACCCGTTGGTGGCTCGGGTCATCCACGCCGCGTACACTCCCAATGCCGGCGACTCCACCAAATCGCGCGTGGGACCTTCGGCGACCCAAGCCCCCGCGGTGCCTTGCACCTCGGTCGGCCACCACTGCATTTGGGCTTGAACAGTGCTCAAGCCAGCGATTGCCACCAACCAAGAAAGGAGCAGTCTTCTCATTTCACAAAGGCAGATTCGTAACGGGCAATCCACGCTTCAGGCGTGATGCGTTGGGCCAGTTCCTTCAGCAAGGCCCAAGGGATTTTCGCAGGATTCTTGAACCGAATGCAGCTTTTCCCCATGTCCAGTTTGCCGTGCTCGGAAGGGTTCCACTGGCCTTGAAACCACGCCATGTCCTCAGGGCTGGCGTAGAGCCCCATGTGGTAGAGCGCGATGAAATTCTTCTGGTTGGCGAAGCTGACGAAAGGCAACGGCAAGGTGGGGTCGCAGTGGTAGCCTGGAGGATACAAGCTGTGCGGCACCACGTGGCCTGGCATGCTATAGCTCAAGCATTCCGAAAAACCCTCTGGCAAGTGGTCTCGCAACAAGTTCCTCAAGCGGTGCAGGGCTTCCTGCCGGTCCTCTGGGGCCTTGGCCAAATATTCGTCGACGGATTTGGCGGCAATCTTCATGGGGTGCGTGTCACCAAAAACCAGGCGTTGAGTAATTCCTCACGGTTGTAGCGCATGGGCTTGCCCGTATTTTGGTCAATGACTTCACACCCTGCGGCTTCGCACACCGCCTGCCCTGCCGCAGTGTCCCATTCCATGGTGGGGGCAAAACGAGGGTAGGCGTCCGCGGCACCCTCCGCCACCATGCAAAGCTTGAGGGAACTACCCTTGGAAATGAGATTCACTTCGCCGTGCTCGGCGCGTGCCTCGTCCACGTAGGCCTGCGTTTCTGGCGACATGTGGGAACGGCTTGCCACGACTGTGAAGGCGGGATGCCCCGAATCCAAGGGCAACGACGCCCGGGTGTTCCACGCTTCTTCGGTGCCACCTTCTTCCTGGAGGCTCAACCGCCAAGCCCCTTCGCCAACAATGCCTACGTAAGCATGGCCCAAGGCGGGAGCCAGGACCACCCCTCCTGCGACGCGGCCATGACGGACCAGCGCGACGTTGACGGTGAATTCTCCGTTTCGCTTGATGAATTCCTTGGTGCCGTCCACAGGGTCGACAATCCACAATTCGTCCCAATTGGATCGGTCCTCGAACGGCATGTGCTTGCCTTCCTCGGAAAGGACTGGAATCCCAGTCGGTTCGAGGTGGCGGAGGATGACCTGGTGGGCGGCCCGGTCCGCGCGGGTAAGCGGGCTGGCGTCCTCCTTGTATTCGATGCCCACGTCGTCGCTCCCGTAAATGTCCATGATCGCTCGACCAGCCTCCATGCTGGCAGCGAGCGCGACGTTGATCCAATCGTTCATGGCGTCAAAGGTCTGTCATGCGGGCCTCACTTCGCAAGGGTCATGCGCTTCACGTCGGTGAATGCGCCACGGTCGGACACCACCTCCACGCGGTAGAGGTAAGACGCTGCGGGCAAACCGAGGGACTCGAAGTTCACCCGAATCGCATGCCGTCCCGCAGGTTTCATGCGCCAATCGGCCGCGTAGACGCATTGCCCTTTCGCGCTCCACAAGGCCCAACTCACCCTGCCAGGCACATTCAATTCAAGGGGAATGTTGGTGGCCGATGTGACGGGGTTCGGAAAGTTTTGGCCAAGGGCGAACACCTTGGAACGCTGCCATTCTTGATGCCCGACCCCGCTGGTTCCTGCCCCCTCCACCGTGGCCTCGTACAGGGACACGTATTCCTGCGCGTCCTCGTCCCAAGCCAGGTCGGCCATTTGGAGTTCAAATCCATCCGCAAACACCCCACAAACACAAGGGAAACAAGATGGACGATGCGACGACACATGGGGGGCAAAAGTACCTGTACCCTGCGCCAAGAGGCATGTGTGAATTGTCAAAATTGGGTCAAAGATGTCCCCAAGGAAATGGCCACGGATTTGAACGTTGGGCGGTTGGCGATTTGTGAGGCAGCGAAGTCGACCATCGACCTCAAGCACAGACCTTCACGGAAACCTTGCGACCATGAAATCCTTTGTCTTTCCCACCGTCTTGGGCGGCCTCCTTCTGTTTTTCTGGCAATTCCTCTCTTTCGCCGCCATCAACCTTCACGGGCAGGCCCAAGAATACACCCCACTCGACCGCGACATCCTCGCCCATTTGGCCGAATTGAACCTGGAGGAAGGGATGTATGCCTTGGGAAGTCCATCGCCCGAGGAGCGCGCGGATCCCGAAGGTTTGGGGGCCGAATACATGGCGCGCATGGAGGGCCAACCCTACGCCGTGCTGAATTACCAAATGGAGTGGCGTGGCGACATGGGACCCAACTTGATGCACAGCTTGGTCATGAATTTGTTGACGTCCGGGCTTTTGGTTTGGTTGCTAGGACAACTTCAAAACCCCTCGCTGTTTCGACGCGTGATGCTCGCGGTGGCTGTCGGCATGGTGGGCTTCATGTTTTTCCCTTACAGCAACTTCATTTGGTTCAAAAACCCTGACATCTTCGCCCACATGGTGGACGCCCTTGTTCCGTTTGTCATGGTGGGTCTGTTGGGGCATGCCTTCCTTCGCCAACGCCCATGAAATCGATCCTTGCTTGCCTGACCCTGGCTTGCTGCCTCGTAGCCTGCCAGCCCCCTGCCTCTGATGCAACTCCT
>CAZKGY010000204.1:0-3757 GCA_964552305.1 uncultured Comamonadaceae bacterium | reverse complement strand
CCGCACCATCCACCATGTCATTCACCAAGTCTTCCTGTCCTGCGAATCCGTTGATGGCGTACTTGTACTCCACCTCTCCTGTAAGATCGCCCACGGTGACCGTGAACACCCCGTCGCCGTCCGGATCGGTCATGGTGTTGTAGTCCGCGTTGGCGCACCAACCGCACCAGGGGCCAGTGACAAAAAGGTTGTCCACGCCGTCAGGCGCGCATGACATGTCTACGTTGAACGTCACTTGGGCCTGTGCTGACACGGCGAGCATGGCCGCGAAAGCGAGTGAAAGCACTTGTTTCATGTATCTAAGGTTTTGATTTCTTCAATTCAAATTCTAGGGTTTGGTCCTGCACGCGCAAGCCAAACACCCCGGGCTCCACCACGTAGGTCAAATCTTGGCCAATGAAGCCCAAATCTGTCGTGGGGACGCTGAGCTGCACCCGTTTCGTTGCACCAGCTTCTACGAAAACCCGTCTGTACGCCTTGAGCTTGTCTTCGCTCGGGGTGATGGATGCCACTCTGTCTTGTGCAAAGAGCATCACCACTTCCGTGGACGCTCGGTTCCCGGTGTTAAGCAACGTCGCCTCCACCACTAACTCATCACCCAGGTGGATGTCTCCTTCGTTAAGCAGACTTAAGCCTGTCGTCAGTACGGGGCTGTAGTTCAAGCCATGCCCAAACGGGTACTGTGGTTTGAAGGCACTTTTCTTGGGGTTCTTGTGCACGTTCTCTGTTCCCTTGCGATCATACGTCACGTGGGCTGATGCCTCCCTTGGCCAGGTAAAAGGAAGACGACCAGAAGGGTTGAAGGCCCCACTTAGAACTTGTGCAATGGCTGGGCCACCGAAGTCACCGGGCAGGTAAGCCATCACCACAGCTTCCATGTCCCCCTCAACCTGCGAAAACGTGCGAGGCCTGCCCTCAACAAATACGCCCACAACTTGTGTCCCAGTCGATGTCACTGCTCGCACTAGATCCAATTGATTGTCTGGCAGTCGTAGGTCCCCGATGTTTCCGAAGATCTCTGTGTAAGGCGTTTCTCCTAGGAACAAGACTGCAACGTCAGGACGGGAAGCCTCGATGGATTTCACCACCCTCCGAATGTCTTCCGCACTGAATTCCATGTCATCAAGCGATTCAAACGCAATGCGGTTGGCCCCAAATTCCTCGCGCAACCCTTCCAATGCTGTCAATCTTCCCGGATTGTTGTAAGCGGGATTTTTGCCTTGCCAGGTTCCTGACCACCCACCGTTCAGGGCATTCAAAGAATTGGCTGTGGGGCCCGTTACAAAAATGGTGCCCTCGCCCCCCAAAGGAAGCACAGGCTTGTCGGGGTACACGGCGTGGACGCCTTCGTTTTTCAGCACCGTGATGCTCTCCAGCGCAGCCCTTGCAGCCGGCCCCATCAACCCCTCACGCTCGCCCGCTGTCAAGGCCGGTGGCAATGCCACTCCTTCATCATCAAGCAAGCCCAATTTCTCTTTGACCGTCAGAATCCTGCGCACACTGAGGTCAATGCGGCTTTCCGAGATTTGGCCCTCTTCCACAAGTTCTTTCAAAAGTACCGGAAATTGAAGGTCCTGAGGCACCATGCTCATGTCGACTCCAGCCAAAATCGCCATCCGGATGGCATCTTTGTAGGTGGCCGCAACACGATGCCTCTTCACCAAATATTTGATGTCTTCCCAATCGGTCACGGCCAAACCTTCAAATCCAAGTTCTCCCCGGAGAAGGTCTGTAAGTACAAAGCGGTTGACGTGGGTGGGGATGCCATTCATCTCCCCGCTGTTAATCATGACTGTCATCGCACCCGCTTCAATGGATTGCTTGAAAGGCGGAAGGAAAATCTCGCGAAGCTGGCGCTCTGGGATGTAGGCTGGGGTACGGTCCTTGCCACTCCAAGGCATACTATATCCCACATAGTGCTTCAGGGTTGCCGCCACGGGCACTGGACCCTCTTGAAACCCCCTGACCATGGCTACCCCCATGTCCCCGACCAGCTTGACGTCCTCGCCGAACGTTTCCCAAAACCGCGGCCAGCGTGGATCCCTGCCAACGTCCAGAACGGGGGCAAAATTCCATGGTATGCCGCATGCCTGAATCTCTTTGGCCGTAGCCTCGGCCATTTTGCGCACCAGGGAGGTGTCCCAGGTGGCCGCAAGGGCGAGCTGCTGAGGGCCCAAAGCAGCTCCCGATGTGTATGTGGCACCATGGATGGCATCCACCCCATACAAAGTGGGGATGCCTTTGGCTGTGATGCTCGCCTCTTGAATTCCTGAAACAAGTTCGCGCCATTGCGCAGATGGGTACGCATGCCCAGCACAATTCAGGACGCTCCCGATGCGCCTTTCCTGAAATGCGATTCGCAGTTTGCTAGTATCCAACGCATGGGGCTCGTAAAGAACAACATGGACGCCGGGCTTGTCACTCAGCTCTCCTTGACAAAGCATGTTTAGCGTGAGCTGGGTCATCTCCCCCACCTTGTCCTCCAACGTCATGGCCGACAACAGCTGCTCGACCTTGGCAGAGCCCCGGAAGCGCTCCAAGGATTTGTCGGACACCCCAGCACAGGGGTCCATTTGACACGAAGCCCCAAAAACCATCAGCACCACCAGCCATAAACCGACGAACCCACCCCCGACGGGGATGAACAAACGGCACGACAAGGCTGTCAATGGAGAGCGCATGGAGGTGGAATGCTTGGGCAACAGGTGTTGTAAGGACGCGCGTTCCAGAGGAAAACATTGTTCGCTCAAGCAGGGTTTCGTCGCGTGGAGCGCAAGCTACGTCAATCAATTGACATTTTGTGCCTTTTTCAGCCTAGAATGGTGTCCAATTGACGCAAAACGCATCTCCGCCAGTTCGAAGGCGAATCAGCGTTGGTGGTGGGCCCACCAGTTGAGCGCCGTGTCCACCCCCAGTCGGTAGTCTTGAGCCACCTCTTTGGCCCCCACCGTCCAAGCGTCGGTTTGAAGCGGATAAGGCGGCGCAATCTCCTCCCAGGTCCGGCCTTGGTTGTCGCCCCCGCGGAGCAGGCGGTCGACGGTGTCGTTGTAACGCTCGTAGCCTTCCTGAAACAGCGGCGCCAGGACCTTGTTGTGCCGATGCCAATACATCCCGAAGGAATCGATGTAGCTCTGCGAAGCGTGGTCGCCCATGGGCCTGGTCCGCACCACCAACATCCGTCGACCGCCCATGTCCAGGGCTTTGTCCAGCGGCAACGGATCGGAATACCCTCCGTCAAACATCCACTCCCCACGAAATTTGACCTTGCCTCGGGTCACCATGGGCAAAGACGACGACGCCACAAGGGCGTCCATCCAGTCTCGCCCTTGGGGCTCAATGTATCGGGGTTCCCCCGTTTCCAGATGCGTCGTGACCACGATGGCTCGGGTGGACTGTTGGGCAACACCCAAGGCGTCCAAATCAAGCGGTGCGTGCCGCATGACGTGCGCCCTCAAGTGGGACAAATTCATCAACCCTTCCTTCGACCATGCCGAGGAGAACCGGATGAACGTGCCGTCTTCAACCAACTCACGAGAAATCCTGTAAAAGTGCTTGTATTGGCCAGACAGGTAGGTGGCCATCACCATGGACCCCGCGCTCACCCCGAACATGCGGTCAAACTTCAAGGGGCCCAGCAACATCAACGCATCCATGACCCCGGCGGTGAACGCACACCGAAGGCTTCCTCCTTCCAAAATGAGCGTGTCGTATGCGTTCGTTGGATTCATGGGTGTGCAAGAAATAGACGCATGAAAGG
>CAZKGY010000203.1:0-3767 GCA_964552305.1 uncultured Comamonadaceae bacterium | reverse complement strand
ATCCAACGTGTCATTTCCGGGTCTGACTTGACCATCGCTGCGTGCGGTCATTTGGTCTGGGAATCCGTGCAAGCCGCGATTGAACTGGCCAAGGATGGCATCACGGTCGAAGTTCTGAACGTACATACCATCAAGCCTTTGGACGAGGCAACGCTTGTGGAATCGGCCAAGCGCACAGGTGCTGTGCTCGTTGCCGAGGAACACCAGCGAAACGGTGGCTTGGGTAGCCTTGTGGCCCAAACCCTCGGCAAGCATTGCCCCACCCCCATGGATTTCGTGGCAGTGGACGATTCGTTTGGCGAGAGTGGAACCCCCGCCCAGTTGATGGAAAAATATGGCTTGGACGCGAAGACGATTGTCACCAAAGCCAAGGCCTTGGTTCAGCGCTGAGCTGAATCAGATGGTTTGAACGTCGAGTGAAGCGAGTGCGCTGTACAAGCGGTCGCGCAGTCCTTCACTTGCAGCGACCAACGGCAAGCGCACATCTGGACCACAGAGCCCCAAGTGGTGCATTGCCATTTTGATGCCCGCGGGGTTCCCCTCTGCGAAAAGCAAGTCCACCAAGGGCACCAAATTCAAGTGCGTCTTGCTCGCTTCGGTGACTTGCCCGAAACCCGTTTGGTGCACCATGTCCGCCATTCGCTTCGGGAGCGCGTTGCCCAACACAGAGATGACACCATCCGCGCCCATCGCCATGGTGGGCATGGCCAAGGCATCGTCGCCGGACCACACCATGAATCCCTCAGGGCGGCCTCGAAGGATTTCTGCAATTTGAACCAGGTCTCCGCTCGCCTCCTTGATGCCACACACGTTCGCATGCTTGCTGAGTTCCAGCGTGGTGGACGCTGACATGTTGCTTCCTGTTCGTCCGGGCACGTTGTAGAGCATGACCGGCGCACCTGCGGCTTCTGCCACGTGTTCGAAATGGCGAATGAGGCCCTCCTGGTTCGGTTTGTTGTAGGCAGGGGTCGCGGACAGGCAAGCCGCCAGGCCGTTCCAATCCCATTGGGCCATCTCGTCGCACAAGGCCTCGGTGTTGTTGCCTGTGACTCCTGCAACGACCGGCAAGCGCCCTGCATTCACCTCAAGCACAAAATCCAAGACCCTTCTCCGTTCCTCCACCGACAGGGTGGCAGTCTCAGCCGTGGTTCCCAAAACCACCAAGAAGTCCACCCCACCGCCATGCAAGTGGTCCACCAGGAGCTGCAACGCGGGGAAATCCACTTTTCCGTCAGGTTGAAACGGCGTCACCATGGCCACGCCAAGGCCTTTCAGCGCATGCATTGCAGGGCTCATTGGAAATCCGTTTGGTTCAAAAACTGAAGCGTTCGTTGGGTATGGTCCCTCCAAGGCTCCATGGGATCTTGCAAAATGACGTCCACTTCCTCCATGTCCTCCTCCTCAGGTTCATGAACCATCCTTACGTCCAAATCGCTGCCCCACTCCTCGTGATCCGGTCCCACCTTCATCCCTGCCACGCTGGAGCGAACGAGGAACTTCAGTGGCAACACTGGCTCCAGTTCCAAGTCGATCAAAATGTCGAATGGGGTGTCGACGAAGGCCTCAAACTCCTTCACGGGCCAACCGTGCCAATTCAAGTCGCTTTTGCAGAAATAGCCAGAGTCCAGCTTTTTGACGAGCCAGTTGGGTGTCTGCTTGGCGTCTTCCTCCACAAAACTCATCATGCCCACGCGTTTCACGCCGAATTCCTCTTTCAACCGCTTGGCCAACTCTTTGACTTCGCGGTAGTGGGCGTGGTCCCTCTCGAGGTACAACAACCCCACGCTTTCCGCCCGTTTCAACGAGCAGGCTTTGCGTTCGCGTTCGGGTTCTGGCAGGCGATTCAAACGCCAATGGAAGATTCGGTCTTTCCAGTTCACGGCCCTCCAAAAATACAGGAGCCCTTCTTCCCGCGCTTGCCAAAGTTTCCCACAGCCTTTTCGATTTCTGAACACCTTTGGCACGATTCGTGCCATTCATGCAGAAATTTCGACAAAGCCCATGACCATGCAAGCACATGCCTCACTCCGCCTCACCTGGTTGTTCGCCGCCATTTTGGCCGTTGGATGCACCAACGTCGCCGGCACCAAGGTGAAAACACCCTTCTCGAGCAAAAAGCATCAATCCGATGCACGGCACTTTCGCGCCGTGGGCATGGGACAAAGCGCCAACCTCAACATCGCGAAGAGCAAGTCCGAATTGGAAGCGAAAAAATCCTTGGCCCAACAGGTACAGACCAACTTGAAGGTCGTCAGCGATGCCTACGCGCAGGAACTTACCGGCCATCAGGCGGTCGAAGCCATTGAGCGATTCGAGAGCTTGGCCCGCGAAGTGACGAACACCACCATCGGTGACTTGCGCGTCACAGGACAGGACATCCGTCAATTGGACGACCAATCTTACCGCGTGCACACAGCCATCGAAATCAAGAAGAACGCGATGTTTCGCTTCTTGAAGAAGAAGGCCAAGAGCGACACCCAATTGTCTGAACTGGTTCGCGCCCAGATGGTCACCTTGATTGACAAGGAACTGGAACGCCTCGAATCCGAGGAGTAATTCAGTCCAGGTTCAGCTTTGAGCCGAACTCCTTCTTGAATTTGGCCATTTTGGGCGCAATGACAGCGCGGCAGTAAGGCGCCTCTCCATGGACGGCGTAATAGTCCTGGTGGTAGTCTTCCGCGGGATAAAACGCTTCCAACGGGGCCACCTCCGTCACAATGGGATTCGCCCAATCCTTCTGGGCCTTTGCCACGGCTGCCTCAATGGCCGCCACCTGCGATTCGTCTTCCCAATAAATGGCGCTGCGGTATTGCGTCCCCACGTCTGCGCCTTGACGGTTGAGCGTCGTCGGATCGTGCGTCGCAAAGAAGACCTCCAAGATGGTCGCCAAATCAACCAGACCCCCATCGAATTTCACTTGCACCACCTCTGCATGCCCGGTTCGCCCCGTGCAAACTTCCCGGTAGGCTGGATTCTTGATGTGTCCTCCAGCGTAGCCTGATTCAACGTCGGTCACGCCTGGGATGTCGGCAAACACCGCTTCGACACACCAAAAACACCCTGCACCCAATGCAATTGTTTCCATGGATTCTTGCGCTTGAACTGGTTGATTGATCATGCCGAGCAGCATGCACATGCTAAAGGCACAACGTCGGAACATTGTCATGATGCAAGTTGGCGGACATCGAGGGGATGCCAAACCACAAACCGCAAAAATGTCACAACGCACCAATGTGCCATCGCATGAAGCACCATTGGCCGGAAAAGGCCGCATGGGATTCTTGCCACAGGGAAGAGACATCATCCATCCGAAGCCCCATCTCCCATCCGCCTTTCGTCACAAGCCTCAGCGCCACAGGCATGGTGCGTGATTCGTTGCGGTTTTGCACAATGCCCGTCTCTAGGCAAAGCGATTGAAGAACTTGCAAACCCATCGTCAAGCCCCACCCCATCCCGTCGTTGCCGAATGCATCCATGTGGGTGCCCGTCACGTTTCCAGCGAACACCAAGGGACTCCAAGGTCGAAACGCTGCACCAAGGGCAACCGTCGGCGCCATCCTTTGGACCATCACTGTGTCCTTGCCCCCCAAGAACCAGGCGTCTGCGGTCAAAAAATCCACCGCGCCATCCAGCCAACCATCTGCGTCCACCGCCATGTCAGAAGCACCAAACAAGTCTTGGCTCAGCGTCACTTCCTCCGTGTCGTACGCGGTGCCACGCCATTCCATGCGACCCAAATCGGTCACGGCGGCCGTGATGAGCAAGCG
>CAZKGY010000202.1:0-3780 GCA_964552305.1 uncultured Comamonadaceae bacterium | reverse complement strand
CTCCGGTCCTGCAGGTTACACCGCCGCCATCTACGCCGCCCGTGCGGACATGAAACCCGTCCTCTACCAAGGACAACAACCTGGTGGACAGCTCACCGAAACCACCGAAGTCGACAACTTCCCCGGCTACCCTTCCGGCATCAATGGTCCCCAAATGATGAAAGATCTGGAAGACCAAGCCAAGCGGTTTGACACCGACGTGAGGTACGGCTGGGTGACCAAGGTGGACTTCTCCGGACCGGTGCACAAGGTTTGGGTTGGCGACAACCAGGAAACCGAAATCCACGCGGACTCGGTCATCATCAGCACTGGGGCTTCGGCCAAATGGTTGGGCCTCGAAAGCGAAATTCGATTGCGCGACATCGGAGGGGGCGTGAGTGCCTGCGCCGTGTGCGACGGCTTTTTCTACCGCAACCAAGAGGTTGTGATTGTCGGTGCCGGCGACAGCGCATGCGAAGAGGCCAGCTACCTCGCCAAGTTGTGCACCAAGGTGACGATGCTCGTCCGCCGCGACGTCATGCGCGCCTCCAAGGCGATGCAACACCGCGTGAACAGCCTGGAAAACATCGAAGTCCTGTACAACACCGAAACCGTGGAGGTTCTTGGTGAAGAAGCCGTGGACGGCGTGAAGGTCAAAAACAACGTCTCCGGCGAAGAACACGTGATTCCGGCAACGGGATTTTTCGTCGCCATCGGACACAAGCCCAACACCGACGTCTTCCAAGGCTTCATCGACCTGGACGAACAAGGCTACATCATCAATGCCGAACCTGGCACCAGCAAGACCAACGTGGAGGGCGTCTTTGTCAGCGGAGATGCAGCCGACAAGGTCTACCGTCAAGCCATCACGGCTGCTGGCACAGGGTGCATGGCTGCCTTGGACGCGGAGCGCTACCTCGCCGAGAAAGGCATTCACTGATCCACGGTGAACAGGCTCTGTCTGTGGTTGGTCGTGGCTTGCTTCGGGTGCCAAGTCCCCGAAACCAAGCAAGGAGGTCCCGTCGTTCCTCCAGCGGAAACCCTGGCTGTCCCTGCCTCCCCTGCCCCAGCCATTCCCACCAAGGCTGAATTGATGGGCAACGTCCAGGTGTCGACCGACACGGCGTTCGTGTACTTGCCCGATTCCATCTGCAGCCGCAGAGGCCTTGCCCTGCGTCGTGAAGCGGCGGATGCCTTGATCGCCATGCATCGCGCAGCCCAAGCCGATGGCATCGCCCTGACTGTCCTCAGTGCCACGCGTCCATTTGGCCATCAACGATCCATTTGGGAACGGAAATGGAAACGTCCGAAATACATGGGATGGCAAGGGGTCGACGTGGCGAAAGACATCCTGACCTACAGCTCCATGCCTGGCAGCAGCAGGCATCATTGGGGCACAGACGTGGACCTGTACAGCTTGGAGCCCAGCGCCTTTGAGTCGGGCGTAGGCAAGCAAACAGTGGAATGGCTCCGCTTGCATGCGGCGACATACGGCTACGCAGAAGTGTACACTCCGGATTCGAGCCGCACAGGATACCTGCCGGAGCCTTGGCATTGGAGCTACGTTCCGCTGTCCCGACCGTTTCTGAAGGCCTACCTGGATTCGGTGAGGTCCAGTGATTTTTCGTCCTTTCTCGGTTCGGAGCAAGCAGACAGCGTGAACATCATCGACCACTACGTTGCGGGGGTGGATGACGGGGTGCGTTGATGCGGGTCACCGCGCATTTGTGAATAACTCCTTCCGCTGAAAAATCGGACTTCATGAGACAGGGCCTTTCTTGAAAGCGTTAATCAAAACCCTTCATTATGAAAAAGGCATTTTTCGTTTTGGGAGCCGCTGCGCTTCTTTCTTCTTGCAGCCTGACCTTGCCAGTAGGCGCCACGTCCAACCCCGTGGGATCCAAGGTTGGAACCTCTTCTGGCACGTGCTACTTTGGTGTTCTCTGCTTGGATGCAGACGCTGGCATTCAGTCTGCCGCACGTTCTGCGGGAATCTCCAAGATTTCCACCGTGGACTACCGCCAAAAGAACTTGCTCAACCTCATCGTCACGCACGAGTGCATCGTCACGGGTGAGTGATTTCTCGCAATTGTGATCTGCAATGGGCCACTTCGGTGGCCCATTTTTTTCCCATCCCATGGCCCCTTTGACCAAATTTCTCGCTGCCCTGGCCCTTCTTTCCTTGACGGCATGTGCCAGCCACAAGGTCCCGATTGGCATCGAATCTTCCTTCGCCTTGCAAGGGCATCACCTCTGGCACCAAGACATTGGCGACGAGTTCATCCAGGCGTACGAAGGGTGTTGTCGTCGTGAAGCATTGCCGATTTTCCTGCATCGGGTCATTCAAGACGAGCGCGGATGGGTCATGCTGGTCGGCGCGGGCGAGGGGACGAGCAAGGGTGACATCGCTTCCGTGTTTGGATCGGCCCTTGGCGATGCGATTCAGACCAAGCATGTCACCCTCAACCGCTGGCAATGGGACTTGGAAGAAGGCATCCAGGTGTTGCGGTATGCCTACGACGAGCCCCAAAGCGGGCTCCTCATCACTATGGACTGCGTGTTGCCTCCTTACGTCTCGAGGGAAGAAGCGGAACAAGCCATCGAAGAAGACTTGAAGTCGTGCTTGAGCGTCCGATGAATCGCCGTCCTCCATGGACTGCCTGGGCCATGGTTTTGGCCTTGACCGGGTGCTACGGCATGGGCATGGCTCCTTCATCCAACCAAGCGGGATCGCCGGTGAATGCTTTTCTCCGACCCGATGGATCCACGATGTTCTTCGTCCAGGGCTTGAAGTGGAGCGCTGACGACTCCAGCGACGAATTGATGCTGGACATCACGCTTCACACCGCAAAGGAACGTTGCGATTCGAGCGTCTGCCAGGTCAGCTGGATGTCTGTCCTTTCAACCCCACCTGCCGACCCCATCATGAATCTGACGTCTGTCAACGCCTCCACCGTGGGACGAAAAATGTACCGTGAACGCGGCCGAAAAATCACGGAACACCGCTACGAATTTGTGTGGCCGACCGCGGCGCTTGTCTCATGGCTCGAGGCCGACGAGGCAGAATGCACCTTCATGGGCCAAACCTGGACCTTGCGTCGCTCAGGCCAAAAGGCAAGGAGCCAGGCCTCGTTCCAGGCCTTCGACGAATGGCGAGAGGCGTGCGCCTCGTCAGTCCGCCCCTGAGTTGGGGCTCCACACGGGGACCTCAGATGCCCCCAACACCACGCGACCGACGTTGACAATTTCCGACTGACGCTCGATGAGCTCAACCTCTTGGATTTGAACGTCCGTGAATCCTTCAAAGCTTGACATCAGGGTCTCGGCAATCGTCAAGAATGTCTGACGGCTGTCGCTGACGCACCAAAACCGAAACAACACCTCGTTGGCGTTGGCAGGATGCTTGATGCGACTCAAGTTCCACACGTTGGGAATTTGCGCCAATCCTGCCTGCGTGTGCTCGGCGTACGGCTGCTCAACCTTGACGTCCACGGTGGCGAAAAATTCGTAGCCAAGCTTGTGCCAATCGAGGTTGGCGTGCACCCCGCGAACGATGCCCTCCTCCTTCAGACGCTTGATTCTCGAGTGCGTGGGTCCGGGCGTCAAGCCGACGCGTTCCCCAATGGCTTGGTTCGTCATGGATGCGTCCTCCTGCAACGCCTCCAATATGGCGACGTCGACTTCGTCAAGCTTGCGATGTTTTTTCGGGGCTGACATTCGAAACGTTCTTTCGTCAAAATGGCGGGATGAAAATACATCATCCCTCTTGCCAAAACAATCTTTCGAATCGTGACGTCAGTG
>CAZKGY010000201.1:0-3784 GCA_964552305.1 uncultured Comamonadaceae bacterium | reverse complement strand
CAACCGGGACCTGCACAGCGGCCTTTACGGTGGCGCAGCACCCAACCCCATCAACATCTTGTGCGACATGATTGCCTCGCTCAAGGACGAGCACCAGCAAATCACCGTGGAGGGCTTCTACGACGACGTGGAAGTGCTCAGCGACGACGAGCGCAAGGCAATGGCGGAGGCGCCTTTCAGCGAAGAAGCGTACAAGAAGAGCATCGACATCGGTGCCGTGGAAGGCGAGGCCGGATACAGCGCGCCGGAGCGGATGAGCATTCGTCCGACGTTGGACGTCAACGGCATTTGGGGTGGCTACACAGGCGAGGGCGCCAAGACTGTCATCGCGTCCAAGGCTTATGCCAAAATCTCCATGCGTCTTGTTCCCCATCAGGATCCCGACGACATCACGGCGAAGTTTGAGGCGCACTTCAAGCGCATTGCGCCTGAGAGCGTGAAGTTGAAGGTGACGGCGATGCACGGCGGTCAGCCTGCGGTGACCCCGACCGACAGCGCGGCGTACCAAGCGGCATCCGCTGCCATGGAGAAAACGTACGGGAAGGTGCCCGTGCCGGTCCGAAGTGGAGGCAGCATTCCCATCGTGGCCAGCTTCGAACAAATCTTGGGGTTGAAGACGGTGTTGATGGGCTTTGGTTTGGACTCCGACGCCATCCACAGCCCCAACGAGCACTACGGGCTGTTCAACTACTTCAAGGGCATCGAGACCATCCCGCATTTCCACGCCGAATTCGCGCGCCGACATGCCTAAAGCCTTGCGCGGCTTGTGGTCCTTCGTGGCCCTCTTCTCCGTGTTGGCCTTGCAAGGCTGCCTGTTCCAGGACCTTGAGGTGTTGTCGGTGGAAGAATTCGAAGACGTTCAGCTTTCGTTGAATGGCTTCCAAGCCAAGCTGGTTGTGGACGTGTACAACCCCAATCCTTATCCCGTGACCGTGTTTGAAGCCGACGTAGATTTGAAGGTGGAAGACCAAACCATCGGTGAGGTGTCGTTGCTTTCGCCCACGGTCATCCGACCTGATGCCCGCGCCGAGATTGCCTTGTCCGTGCGGACGATGGACGGTGCGCTGGCGAGGTTGCTCAAGAACGATTTGATGAGTTTGCTGCGTGGATCGGAGGTGCCTTTCGTGGCGGAGGGCACCGTGATGGGCAAGGCCTTTGGGCTGCGTTTGTCGATTCCATTTCGCCACAAAGAAACCCTAACCTTGAGGCCATGAAGTTTCCCATGTTCTTTGCGTGTTTGCTGTTTGCTGTTTCGCCTTCTTGGGCGCAGGATTTGACCGACCCAGTGGATGAGCTGGTCGAAGCCATCGAAGTCCGACACCTCGGACCAGGGACCATGAGCGGTCGGGTGACCGCCATCGCCGTCCCAGAGGCTTCCCCCGATGTCATTTACGTGGGGACCGCGTCCGGGGGGCTCTGGCGCAGCCAAAGTGCGGGGCTGACCTGGGAGCCGTTGTTCGACGACCAACCCACCCAAAGCATTGGGGTAGTGGCGTTGAGCGCCTTGAATCCGGATTTGATCTGGGTGGGCACGGGTGAAGGGAACCCACGAAACAGCCACACGAGCGGTCGGGGGTTGTTCAAGAGCCTCGATGCAGGTGCGACGTGGAGCTTCATGGGCCTGCCTGAGACCCGAAACATCCACCGAATTTTGATTCATCCCCGTGACCCCAACACCGTGTTTGTGGCGGCCACGGGATCGGCGTGGGGCGACAGCCCTGACCGTGGCGTGTACAAGACCACTGACGGGGGCCAAACGTGGTCGCACGTGTTGAAGGTGGACGAGCGCACGGGATGTGCCGAACTCGTGATGGACCCATCCAACCCTGACAAGTTGTTCGCGGCGATGTGGTCCTTCCGTCGGGAGCCTTGGTTCTTCGAAAGTGGTGGCGAAGGGAGCGGCTTGTACGTGACCCACGACGGCGGAAGCACGTGGGTGGAGCGAACGGATGAGGATGGCCTCCCCGAGGGCAACCTTGGAAGGATGGGGCTGGCCGTGAGCCCTGCCAACCCCGACGTGGTGTACGCCTTGGTGGAGTCTGACACGTATGCGCTGTACCGCTCCGACGACGGCGGGGCGTCCTTCCGCGTGCAAAGCAAGGACTCGAACATCGGCAACCGTCCTTTCTACTACGCCGAAATCCATGCAAGCCCGACCAACGAGGACCACGTATTCAGCCTCTGGAGCATGGTCTCCAAGTCGACGGATGGCGGGGCGTCGTGGGACGTGATTTTGCCCTACAGCGGCGTGCACCCCGACCACCACGCCTTGTTCATCCACCCCAACGATCCGAACTATTTGATCAACGGCAACGACGGGGGCTTGAACATCAGCCGTGACGGAGGGGAGAATTGGATGTTCGTGAACAACCTCCCGGTCGGCCAATTCTACCACATCGCCGTCGACAACGAGGAGCCCTACAACGTCTACGGAGGCATGCAAGACAACGGCTCGTGGGTCGGACCGTCTGCCGTGTGGCACGTGGGCGGGATTCGGAACGAGGATTGGCAAGAGGTCCTGTTTGGCGATGGCTTTGACGTGCAACCGACGGGCGATGGCGAGGTGTATGCCATGTACCAAGGCGGGGCACTCAACCGCGTGGACCTGGCGACGTTGGACGCCACGGGCATCCAACCGGCACGACCTGACACGACCCCGTTGCGCTTTGCGTGGAACGCGGCCTTGGCCTTGGACCCCAACGACCGGGACGGGTTGTATTTTGGGTCTCAGCATGTGCATTACAGCCCGGATCGTGGGTCGTCTTGGGAAACCCTGAGCCCTGATTTGACCACCAACGACGCGGCCAAGCTGCAACAGGCGACAAGCGGTGGATTGACGATTGATGCGACCAAGGCGGAGAACCACTGCACCATTTTGTGCATTGCGCCTTCGGCATCACGTCCCAACGAACTGTGGGTGGGCACGGACGACGGAAAGTTGCAACATTCCCAGGACCGAGGGGCCACATGGGTGGACCACAGCGAAAAGCTGAAGGGGTTGCCTGAGGGTTCATGGATTCCGTTTGTGCACGTCAGCCCCCATTCGCCGGACGAGGTCTATGTGGTGGCGAACAACTACCGTCGCAACGATTGGCAGCCCTACTTGTACCGCACGATGGATGGCGGCAAGTCTTGGAAGCGCCTGGTGTACGGGGAGGACGTGCCAGCCCACGCCCTTTGCGTGGTGCAGGACCCAGAGGCGTCCGATTTGTTGTTCCTTGGAACCGAGGAAGGGTTGTACTTCAGCGTGGACCATGGCGTGAATTGGCGCCACTGGACCCACGACGTGCCGAGTGTGCCCGTGCGTGACATGGCGATTCAGGCCCGTGATGGAGACCTCGTTTTGGGGACCTTTGGCCGGGCGGCGTACGTCATTGAGGACATCGCGCCACTCCGTGCCTTGGCCCGAGAAGGGGGAGCATTGCTGCAATCGTCGTTTCGTGCGTTCCACGCGACCACGGGGTACCGTGTTCCTTGGGCGAGGCCTTCGGGTTCCAGGTTCATGGCCGACCACGTGTGGGAAGGAGAGAACAAAAGCCGTGCGGCCCGCGCCCACGTGTTCGTGTCTGAGGCATTGGCAGAGGAGCACGATGCATGCGAGGTGGCCATCGTTTCTGCCGAAGGGGACACTGTTCGTCGCATGAGCATGGACATCGAGGCAGGATGGCAACGCTTCACATGGCGTGGCGACAGCGACGGCGTGGCTTGGCCTTCCAGGACCTTGGACGAGGAAGAAGACGAGCCCCGTGGAGGTGGGGTGGCCGTGGTTCCAGGGGATTACCGA
>CAZKGY010000200.1:0-3816 GCA_964552305.1 uncultured Comamonadaceae bacterium | reverse complement strand
GGCCACCGGCACGAAGTTGGTGATGTCGTCGGGCGTGATGATGACGCCACAGGCGTGGATTCCGGTGTTGCGAACGCTTCCTTCCAGGACCCTGGCCGTTTGAAGCGTCTGCCCCTCCAGGGTCGGCTGGGTGCTGATGGCCTTCAGCTGCTCCACCATCGCAAAGCCCTCGCTCCTCACCTTCTCCTTGAGCGCCTTGTCGTCCAGGCTGAACATCTTCTTGAGCGAGATGTCCGGGACGAGCTTGGCGAGACGGTCGGCGTCGCCCAGCGGCAATTCCATGACTCGCGCCGTGTCGCGGATGGACGACTTGGCGGCCATGGTGCCGTAGGTGATGATTTGGGCCACTTGGTTCGCCCCGTATTTGTCAATCACGTAGTCAATCACCTTGCCACGGCCCTCGTCGTCGAAGTCGATGTCGATATCAGGCAGACTCACACGATCCGGGTTCAAGAATCTCTCGAACAGCAAGTCGTACTTGATCGGGTCGACGTTGGTGATGCCCACGCAATACGCCACGGCTGAGCCTGCGGCCGACCCACGGCCGGGTCCCACGCTCACGCCCATTTCCCGGGCCGCGGTGGTGAAGTCTTGGACGATGAGAAAGTAACCAGGATAACCGGTGCGCTCAATCGTCTCAAGCTCAAAGTCAAGCCTCTCCTTGACTTCTGGGGTGATGTCGCCATACCGCTTGGCTGCACCTTGGTAGGTGATGTGGCGCAAGTAGGCATTCTCGCCACGCTTGCCACCGTCTTGGGCATCCTCCTCGTGCACAAACTCCGCGGGAATGTCAAACGCGGGCAGCAGCACGTCGCGCTCGAGCACGTAGCCTTCGCACTGGTCCACGAGTGCCGCAATGTTGGTGATGGCCTCGGGTATGTCCGAAAAAAGCTCCCTCATCTCCTTGGGAGACTTCAGGTAGAAGCTGTCGTTGGGGAACCCAAACCGAAACTCCCTTCCCCGCTTGCCGACGTAACGCTTGGGCTGGCTGACGTTGCGCGCATCCTTGACGCAGAGCAAAATGTCGTGGGCTTCGCTTTGGTCTTTGCGGGTGTAATAGCTGTTGTTGCTTGCCACGAGTTTCACGCCGTGCTTGGCGGCAAAACCTTGCAGCACCTTGTTCACCACGGCCTCCTCTTCCAACCCGTGGCGGTTCAATTCCGCGTAGAAGTCGTCGCCCATCAGGCCTTTCCAAAACAAGAATGCCTCCTCTGCTTGCGCCTCCCCGACGTTCAGCGTCAGCGACGGCACTTCCCCAAACAAGCCCCCGGTCAAGACGACGAGGTCCTCTTTGAATTCGGCCACCAAGTCGCGGTCGATGCGAGGCACGTAATAGAACCCTTCGGTGTAGGCCTTGGAGGCCAGCTTGGCGAGGTTGTGGTAGCCGTTCTTGTTCTTGGCCAAAAAGACGGTTGGGTACCCGTCGTCCTTGACGCTTTTGTCGTACATGTTGCGGCAGACGTTCAATTCCGCACCCACGATTGGCTTGATGCCCTCCTTGTTGCATGCCCGCACAAACTGGAAGGCAGCCATCATGTTGCCGTGGTCGGTGACCGCCAGGGCGGGCATCCCCATGTCTTTGGCGGCGGAAACCAGTTCGCCCACGGGACTGACCGCCTGCAACACGCTGAATTGCGAGTGCACGTGCAGGTGCGTGAACGGCACTTCTGCCAAGGCCTCGGCGGCAGCCGTGTCCACCTTTCCACCATCGCTTGCTCCCTGTTCCTCGGTGGGCGGCGCGTCAAAATTGGCGGCTTCCAGCTTGGGCGCCTCGTACACCACCGTTTCCGGCGATTCGAATTCAGGCCGTTCGATGACCCGCAACCGCACCATTTCAAAGAAGCAGCGGGCCGTCGCAGCCACGTCGTACGCGGCGTCGTGGGCGTCCCCAAAGCCTTCGCCGAACAACTTTTGGTGAAGTTCAGTCAACGTCGGCCACTTGAATTTGCCACCACGTCCCCCTGGGATGGCGCAGTATTCCGTTCCCTCGTCCTTGGAATCGATGACGGCCATTTCCGTGAGGGCGATCGGCTCTTGGTTCAAACGAACCAACTCCGCACCCACGACGTTCACGTCGAATCCAATGTTGTGCCCCATGACGTACTTCGCCTTGCCGGCGTCTGCCATGAAGGAGGCAATCACCTCGTCGAGGGGCTGGCCCTCTTCCTGGGCACGCTCCGTCGTGATGCCATGAATCTTCGTCGAATTGAAGGGGATGGTGAATCCGTCGGGACGCACGATGTGGTTTCCCCGAGACAACAGCTTGCCACGCTCGTCGTGCAGCTGCCAAGCCAATTGAACCAACCGAGGCCAGTTGTCGCCATCGGTGATGGGGGCGTTCCAGTCCCGGGGCAAGCCCGTGGTTTCCGTGTCGTAGATGAGAATCATGGAGCCCTCGAAATTCGCGCTTTCACGAGGGTTCGAACATCTCCGACAGGCGCTTGTTTTCCACAATGCATCCCCATGTGTCGTATTTTCGCACTTGGACTGCCTTTTCAAAGGACTGCCAACATGACTACTCCCTCTGCACCCAACGCACCACAGGATCCCAACGAACGCATCGACGCCATCGGGGATGAACACGTGGGGACTTCCATCGACACCCCTTTGCGTCAAGACGCGTTTGACATGTCAGACGAAGACAAAATCAAGGCGATCGAAGCCAAATTTCGGGACATCATGGACCTGTTGGGCTTGGATTTGAATGACGACAGCCTGGCAGGCACGCCGCATCGCGTGGCCAAGATGTACGTCAAGGAAATCTTCGGAGGGCTCAATCCTGCGAACCACCCCGACGTCAAAACCTTCGACAACGTGTACGGGTACGACCACATGCTGGTGGAGCGCAACATCACGTTGAACTCCACGTGCGAGCACCACTTCCTTCCCATCGTGGGTGTGGCACACGTTGCGTACATCCCCGAAGGACGCGTGGTGGGGCTGAGCAAGCTTAACCGCATCGTGGACCACTACGCGAAAAGGCCGCAAGTCCAGGAGCGGTTGTCGCGCCAAGTGCTCAAGGCCTTGCAATCCCTCTTGGGCACTCAAAACGTGGCCGTGGTGATGGATGCCAAACACTTGTGCGTGTCGAGCCGGGGCATTCAAGACGAAGGCAGCTCCACAGTGACCGCGAGCTACGGTGGCTTGTTCGAAACCGCACCTGAGGTGCGGGCGGAGTTCCTTCAGCACATCGAAGGCTAAAAAGTCCCCCTTTCCCGTGCATTGTGACGGGAGTTGACTATCTTTGCGCTCCAATTTTGGTTCTAACAACTGGGTTTCGGACCCTTTTAAAACGTTTTATCCCATGGCTGTACGCCTCCGACTCCAACGTCACGGTAAGAAAGGCAAACCCTTCTACCACCTCGTAGCTGCTGACGCCCGCGCCAAGCGCGATGGCCGCTTCATCGAAAAGCTCGGCACCTACAACCCCAACACCAACCCTGCCACCATCGAGGTCGTGCACGACCGTGCCCTCCACTGGTTGCAAGTCGGTGCAGAACCTTCAGACACGGCACGTGCCATCTTGAAGTACACCGGGGCCATTTACCACAACCACCTCTTGAACGGCGTTCGCAAAGGCGCCATGACCGAGGCAGAAGCCCAGAAGCGCTTCGACGCATGGTTCAACGACAAGCAAGCCAAGATTCAAGCCAAGCGCGAAGGCCTTGACGCCGCCGCAGAAAAGGCACTGAAGGATCGCTTGGCCGCGGAGCGCAAGCAAAACGAAGAGCGTGCCGCCTCCCTCGCCGCTGCCGCCTCTGAGCTGGCTGCAGAAGCAGAAGCTGCTGCCGCCGAAGCCGCTGCCGAAGCTGCGGG
>CAZKGY010000199.1:0-3819 GCA_964552305.1 uncultured Comamonadaceae bacterium | reverse complement strand
CGCAGGATCGGCGGGGTCGCCATCAAACATGGGTGCGCAGATGTCCACATCTTGTGCAGCCAGGGCGATGTCGTAGCTGTCCGTGCCTGAACACATGGTGAACAGGAAGCCTCCGCCCACCACGAATTCTTGGATTGTCGTGGCCACATTGCGCTTCATCTCGCTGACCTTCTGAAACCCCATCACCTGCGCCGTGGCCGATTGGCGATCGACCTCTTCTTGGTACCACGTCGCCGACCGGTAGGCTTTGTAGAACTTGCCATACTGGCCCGTGAAGTCTTCGTGGTGCAGGTGGAGCCAATCGTACTTCGGCAATTCGCCGGTCAAAATTTGCGTGTCGTACACCACGTCGTAAGGAATCTCCGCATAGGTCAACACCAAGGTCACCGCATCATCCCATGGCTGCTTGCCATCCGGGCTGTACACGGCCACTTTGGGAGACACCTCCAGCTTCACACGCTCCATGTTGACTTCGGGGTCGGCAATCTCCGTCAAGATTTGGGACGCTTGCACGTCGGCAATGACCTGATAAGACACCCCACGGATGACGCACTCGTTTTCGATTTCGGCGATGTTGGGCATCAAGAAACTCCCTCCGCGGTAATTCAACAACCACTCCACCTCCACACCATTCTCGAGCACCCAAAACGCCACGCCATACGCCTTCAAGTGGTTGGCTTGGCTTTGATCCATCGGCACCAAGATCCTTGAGGCCCAGGCTCCGGTGGTTGCCACCAAAAGCACCAATGCCGCAATCCACTTCCGCCAATCCTGAATCATGAGTCGAAGATACGGCTGCCTCTCAGCATGTGCCCTCCCAAACAATCAGAATGGCATGTCGCCAGACCCGTCGTCGTCGTTCATCTTGGAGCCCACCGTGATTGTCTTGGGCTGCGTGAACGCCGCGTTGGGCTGCATGCCACCTCCAAAGACAGGCCCCTCTGCAAACGTGTCGAAGTTGGTGAACTTCGCCAACCGCTGCACGAACTTCATCTTGATGGTGTCCAAGGCTCCGTGACGGTGTTTGGCCAAAATCAACTCTCCCAAACCAGCGGTGTCAATCCCGTCCGGATGCTCGGTGATGCCGTAGTACTCGGCCCGGTAGATGAAGGCCACGATGTCCGCGTCTTGCTCGATGGCGCCGGATTCCCTCAAGTCGGAAAGCAGCGGACGCTTGTCCCCGCCGCGTGTTTCCACGTTCCGGCTCAATTGGGACAGGGCAATGATGGGGACGTCCAATTCCTTCGCAATGGACTTGATGGACCTAGAAATGCTTGAAATCTCTTGTTCACGGTTGCCCTTGTCAGACCCCGCGCTCATGAGTTGGAGGTAGTCAATGACCACCAAATCGATGCCATGTTGGGCCTTCAATCGGCGGCACTTCGCGCGCAATTCAAAAATGTTCAAGCCCGGCGTGTCGTCGATGAACAGCGGCGCATCGCTCAGTTTGCCGACTCGGCTGTACAGCTGCTGGTACTCGTGTTCTTCAAGGTTGCCCTTCCGAAACTTGTCGCTGTTGATTT
The DNA here is from genome assembly GCA_964552305.1 of uncultured Comamonadaceae bacterium. GTDB lineage: Bacteria > Bacteroidota > Bacteroidia > Flavobacteriales_D > Sanyastnellaceae > UBA11663. The sequence continues at coordinate 2,296 of CAZKGY010000199.1, read as the reverse complement.
CTGTTTCTGACGAGATCAAACGCTGGACGAGCTGCACGGCCGACATTTCCAAACTGAAAATCGCCACCGGAATTTGGTGGTCCACCGCCATGTTCCTCGCCATGGAAAGCACAAACGCCGTCTTGCCCATGCCGGGACGTGCCGCCAGCACGATCATGTCCGAGCGCTGCCAGCCACCGGTAAGCTTGTCCAAGTCATTGAATCCTGAAGGGACCCCACTCACGCCATCTTCGTTGTTGCGCGCGGCCTCAATGTCTTCCAACGCCTGTTTCATCACAGCCCCCATGCTCTCGTAGCTCTTCCGGATGTTTCCTTCCGCCACCTCAAACAGCTTCGATTCGGCTTCGTCCAACAAATCAAACACGTCGGACGTTTCGTCGTAAGCCTTCTCAATGATCGTGTTGGACACGCGGATGAGCTCTCGTTGAATGTGCTTTTGGGCAATGATCCTGGCGTGGAATTCCACGTTGGCGCTGCTCGCCACCCGCGTGGTCAGCTCCGCCACCCGGTGGCTCCCCCCCAGCATGTCCAACTTCCCCTCCAACCGCAGTTGCTCGGTCACCGTGAGCAAGTCAATCGGTTCCGACTTGTTGAAGAGGGTTTGGATGGCGCGAAAGACCTCGCCGTGGGCCTCGACGTAAAAGCTCTCGGGCTGCAGCACGTCAATGACGGCATTCACGGCCGCCTTCTCCATCATCATGGCGCCTAGCACGACCTGCTCGAGCTCTTTCGCCTGCGGCTGCACCTTCGCCCCAGGAACGGGCAAGCCGCCCATTCTGCCCAATTCTCTGTTCCTCGACGGCGACCGGCTCGCTTGTTGTGATTCTTCCATCATGGGGCATGCAAGGTACGCTTTCACTCATCACTCTTGTTCACACGTTTTCACCCTTGTTTTGCACAACCGTTGCCCATCGCATTGCCCACCTCAAACGGACCCTCTACTTTTGTTCCATGAGCGAAATGTTGCAATTCCCCCAAGAGGATCCGGACTACAACGTGGCTCTTTCCGTGAGCATGGTGGTGTTTGGTTTTGACGGGGTGGAATTGAAGATTTTGCTGGCCCGCAGCACCCGACCTCCTTTTCAAGGAGCGTTGTTCTTGCCAAGCCGTTACATCAAGGCAAACGAGGAATTGCTTCTTTCAGCCAAGAAGATGTTCCTCGACCTCTTCGGGTACGACAACCCAAGCACGGTGGAGCAGCTTCGCGCCTTTGGTCAGGTGTTTCGTCACCCAGGTGGACGCGTCGTCAACATCGCGCACTACGCACTGGTGCACACCGACGATTTCCGTGCAGAGCAGTGGGAACAGCATGGCATGCATTGGGTGTCCGTGACGGAAGTTCCTGACCTCGCGTTTGACCACAACGAAATCGTGAAATACGCACGGGAGCGATTGAAGCGTCGCGTGCGTCGCCGTCCCGTGGGCTTCGACCTGCTACCCAAGGAGTTCACCCTCGGCCAACTTCAAAACTTGTACGAGAAGGCGATGGACAAAACGTTCGACAAGCGCAACTTCCGCAAGAAGCTGTTCAAGTCGAAGCTCCTCGTTGACCTCAACAAAAAGTCGGATGGCTCAGGGTACGGTCAACACAAGGGAAGCCTCATGTTCAGCTTCAACGCCGAGGCCTACAGCATGATGAAGCTGAAGGGCTACGATTTTGTGTTCTGAGGGAAGTTCGATCCCCTTACAGGCCGAAAGCCTGCTTCACTTCTTCCACTTTGTCCAACTTTTCCCAAGGGAACAGCTCGACTTGAACGCGCTTCACGTCGCCTCCTGCATGTGACACAAATTCCTTGGTCACCACTTCGCAAGGCCGCCCCATGTGTCCGTAGGCTGCCGTCTCCGTGTAAATGGGCGTGCGCAACTTGAACCGTTGTTCAATGTGGTAAGGACGCATGGGAAAAATCTCCTTGATGCGCTCGGCCACCTCTCCGTCGGTCAATCCGACCTTGCTCGTGCCATAGGTGTTCACGTACAGGCCCACTGGGTCCGGCACACCGATGGCGTAAGCCACCTGCACCAGCGCTTCGTCGCACACCCCAGCCGCCACCAAGTTCTTGGCCACGTGACGCGTGGCGTACGCCGCAGAGCGGTCCACCTTGGATGGATCCTTCCCGCTGAAAGCCCCACCCCCATGAGCACCTTTTCCCCCGTAGGTATCCACAATGATTTTGCGCCCGGTCAGCCCCGTGTCTCCATGGGGACCCCCAATCACAAATTTGCCCGTGGGGTTGACGTGCAGTTGATGGTCGCCTTTGAACAAGGCTTGGACCCGCTCGCTCATCGATGCCTTCAC
>CAZKGY010000198.1:0-3835 GCA_964552305.1 uncultured Comamonadaceae bacterium | reverse complement strand
TCTCGCGGCGCCGGTTTTGCAGGATGAGTTCAGTGATTTGGTCTTTGGCGGCTTCCACCGGGGCGGTGCGGCCTTTCAGTCCGTGGTCCAAGAAGCGCAGGAAGTAGCGCTTGCCGTCGCTGACAAAGGTGAGCGGGTCGTTGCGTTGGATTTGGTCCTCCACGCGGTAGAGCGATAGGGGCACCTCGTCGAGCAGCTCCCCGAGCGTCCACCATGCTTCCACGTCGACGTGGTGCATGGCACCCCGTTCGATGCACCAGCGTTCGAGGGCGGGGATGGTGGCGGAATCGGGCTGGGCCATCCACGCCAGCACCTGCTCTTGCTCGCCTTCCCAATCTTTTTGGGTCGAGCGCGTCCAGGGAAGTCCCTTCGCTTGGGCTTCAAATTCCGGGTCGGGCAAATGGGCGAACAGCACCCGCACGGCGTGGTCGCTCAGGGTGAAGAGTTCGGGGTGGGCGGCGTGGTAGGCCTCAATCGCCTCGGGCGTCACGTTTCGGTCGAGTCGACCTTCGACGAACCGAGTCTCGTAGGTGTTGATCACAAGGCTGTTCCGGTAGGCAATCAACGCGGCCTTGATGGCAGCGCGTTCGCCTTGGAGTTGCGATTGGGCATGGGCCAGGAGCGTTTGCTCCCGCATCCATCGCTCGATGACACGCTCGGCAAATAGTGCGCTGTCTTCAAGGCTCAAGTCGTCAGGGACCCAATGGGCCAGGCTGTCTTTCGTCAACGCATGGCCAAACGCCGTCGCCACCGCCACCGACCCCGCTTCAGGCGCACGCACCTCCGACGCACAGCCCGCGAGCAGCAGGGCCACGATCCAGCATGCGTCGCGCCCCAGGTTCATCGCTCGCGGACCAAGCTGTACAGCGCCTGGCGGTTGATTTTGAACGGGTATTTCTGGCGCAACTCCTCAATCCACGCTTGTTCGAGGTAGTCTTGGTACATCGCCACGGCTTGGCCCCTGCATTCGTCCAAGGTCTTGGGCTGAGGCTCCAAGTACTTCCGCACGTTGACCAAAATGAGTTGGTCGCCGCCCTCGGCGGTCTCGAGGACGCGCAAGCCGTTTTTGTCCTCCACGAGCGCGCCCGATTGAAGCGCCACGAACGCGCGGTCAGCCCAGGCGTTTTCGCCACGGAGGAACACCCCAAATTCGTTGCGCAAGGCCAAGGGACGCTCGGCGATCAATTCGCGGCGAAGCCCTTCGACGTCGCCGGTTTTCTTGAGCGTCTTCCGGACCTTCTTGGCGATTTTGGCGTCTTCGCAGGTGTGGATGCCCACGTCCAAGCGTTCCTCCCACATGAAGTCCTCGAGGTGGCTTGCGTGGTAGGCTTCGAGGCCAGACGTGTCCTTCACCGCGCGACTCCAGACCTTTTGGTCTGTCAGCTCAAACAACAGAATGCCGTCGTGGTACTCGTCCATCAAGAGGCGGAAGGCGTCGTGCTTGGATTCGAGCTGGGTGTCCTCGTAGGCGAGCAACATGTCGTTGAGGTAGCGGTTGATTTCGCCATCGATCAACGCCGCACGGTTGCGGTTCAAGTCGCGCACCTTTTGCTGGGTGGTCCAGTACACAAAGTCGCTGACCTTGTAGTCGGTACCAGCAATGGAGAACAAGGTGCGGTTCAATTCGCTTTTGCGCACCCCCGTCAACGGGTGTCCAGGGTAGAAGAGGCTATCAATGCCTGCCCCGGCGACCTGGATGGCGGCCACGCGGCGTTCGCTCAACGCCACGCCGTATTCCTTTTTGAGCTTGTTCAAGAAGGACGTGCGGGTGATGTCGGCCCGGCTGTCGCGACGCACCTTCTTGGTCAATTCGCGTCGGCTCTCTTTCAGCGTGGGCAGGGGTTTCTTGTCCAACAGCTTCACGAGGTGGAAGCCGTAGCTGGTGCGCACGGGTCCCACGACTTCTCCGACCGTTTCGATGCCAAAGGCAGCGTCTTCAAACGCTTCCACCATCTTGCCAGTGCCAAACCAAGGGAGCATGCCTCCTTTGCTGGATGTCGAAGGGTCTTCGCTGTACTTCAACGCCAAGCTCTCGAAGGTGTCGCCGCTCAACAAGAGGCGCTTCACCTCCATGATTCGTCCTTCGGCGTTGGCCACCTGGTTCTGGGGCGCGTCCTCGGGCATGCGCACCATGATGTGCGCCACTTGCACTTCGCCCCGTGCCTTGCGCTTGTCCGTGACTTCCAAGAAGTGGTAGCCATACTTCGTGCGGACAACGTCGCTCAACTCGCCGACGGGGGTTTTGTACGCTGCGTCTTCGAATGGGTAGACCATTTGGAAGGCCGTGAACCAGCCCAAATCGCCGCCGTTGCTCTGGACAGACGGGTCGTCGCTGCCGTCGCGGCCCCGAGCGACCTCTTCGAAATCTGCCCCGCCGGCCACACGGCCTCGGAGGTCTTGGATGCGGTTCCACGCACGAAGGGTGTCTTCAGGGCTGGCGTTTTCGTCCACCCCAATCAGGATGTGGCGGGCACGAATTTCTTCGCCCTTTCGCGCAAAGGCTTCTTCCACCATCGCGTCGAGCAATTCGCCATCGACGAGGTAGGGACGGGCCAACTGGCCACGGTAGCCCGCGAGCTCCTTTTGGAACGAAGCCACGGTGTCCATGCCGAGCGCTTCCGCCTCGAGCACCTTCAACTTGAAGTTGATGAACAACTCCATGTAGTCGTCCAGCGCCTCCACCGAGTACACGCTGTCGCGGTTGTTTTTGCCGTAAATCGCTTGAAAGTCTGAGAGAGACACGTCTTCTCCACCGATTTGCAGCACGGTGGTGGTGCTGGGGTCGATGCCGGCTTTGTTGCGTGCTTGGGTCCAACCGACGGAAGAACAGGTCAAGGCCACAAACAGGGCCAACCCGAGGCGCGCGGCGCCATGTTGCAAAGAAATCATGGGGTTCATGGGTAAGGGGCTTAACGCAGGCTGTAGTTGGGGGCTTCGCGGGTGATCATCACGTCGTGTGGGTGGCTTTCCTTGACGCCCGCGGACGTGATGCGGACGAAGCGTCCTTTCTCCCGAAGTTCTTGCAAGTTGGCCGAACCGCAGTAGCCCATGCCGGCGCGCAAGCCACCCATCACTTGGTGCATCACTTCTTGGACGGAGCCTTTGAACGGCACGCGGCCGCTGATGCCTTCAGGGACGAGCTTTTTGAGGTCGTCTTCGGCGTCTTGGAAGTAGCGGTCCTTGGATCCTTTCTGCATCGCCTCAACGGATCCCATGCCACGGTACGCCTTGAATCGACGGCCTTCGTAGATGATGGTTTCTCCAGGGCTTTCCTCGGTTCCGGCGAGCATTGAGCCAATCATGACGGTGTGTCCGCCTCCGGCCAAGGCCTTGACGATGTCTCCGGTGTAGCGGATGCCTCCGTCGGCAATCACAGGAACGCCCGTGCCTTCGAGGGCCTGAGACACCTCCATCACGGCTCGCAACTGGGGCACGCCCACGCCGGCGATGACGCGCGTCGTGCAAATCGATCCTGGGCCAATGCCCACCTTGACGGCGTCGGCGCCGGCCTCGACCAGGGCGAGGGCCGCCTCGGCCGTGGCGACGTTGCCCGCCACAATGTCGATGGTCCCGAAGGTCTCCTTGACCTTGCGCACGGTGTCGATGACGCCTCGGCTGTGTCCGTGGGCCGTATCCACAATCACGGCGTCCACCCCGGCCTCGACCAGGGCGCTGACCCGCTCGTGCGTGTCGGCCGTCACGCCCACGGCCGCCGCCACCCGCAAACGACCGTATTGGTCCTTGCAGCTGTTTGGAAACTCGCTGAGCTTGATGATGTCACGGTAGGTGATGAGACCCACCAACTTGCCGTCGGCGTCGACGACGGGCAACTTTT
>CAZKGY010000197.1:0-3909 GCA_964552305.1 uncultured Comamonadaceae bacterium | reverse complement strand
CCAGGACCTGCTCAGTCAGTCCGAGGAGGATGGCTTTGCCGTCGCTGTTGGCCAAATCGTCGCTGCACGCACGCTCGGGGTGGGGCATCATGCCGAAGACATTTTTCTTGGCATTGCAGACGCCTGCGATGTTGTCGATGGCGCCATTGGGGTTGTTCAACCCGTTCACCACGCCTGCTTCGTCGCAGTATTGGAACAAGATTTGGTCCCCGTCTTTCAAGGCTTGAAGACCTTCCTCGTCGATGAAGTAGTTGCCCTCGCCGTGGGCGATCGGGATGAGAAGGGCTTGCTCGGGGTCGCATCCGGCCGAGACGGCCGCCGACCGAGAAACCGGCTTCAGATGCACGTTCTTGCAAATGAATTTGCGGCTTTCGTTGTGACGAAGCGTGCCCGGAAGCAAGCCGGCCTCGCAGAGGATTTGGAATCCGTTGCACACCCCCAACACCTTGCCTCCATCGTTGGCGAAGGCAATGACAGACTCCATGATGGGGGAAAAACGGGCAATGGCCCCGCTGCGGAGGTAGTCTCCGTAGCTGAAGCCCCCTGGAAGCACGACGGCTTCCACGCCTTGCAAGTCCCTGTCTTTGTGCCAGAGTTGCACTGCATCGAAGCCGAGGTCGCTCAACGCGTGGACCATGTCCATGTCGCAGTTGGAGCCAGGAAAGGTGACAACGCCAATCTTCATGGTGCGAAGTTCGGCATTCTCACCCTCCTGTCCATGGAATTATCGGACCATTTTCCAGGTGCGAATGTTGTGGGTTGGTTCGTGGACCAAACGCAACAGCACCATGGAAGGCCACTGGTCGCTTTCCACCCAAATCATGCCATTGCCGTCGGGCATCGCAGGAGCGCACAAGGCGCGGCCGGTCAAATCGTAGGCCACCATTTTGGTCCCTTGTGCCAAGGAACCCATGTCCATGACCCAACCGCTTGGCGTGGTCGCTGGAGCACCGATGTCGGCGAACTGGCCTTCGGCAATGCCCGTCACGAACAGCCCCAACTCGTCGTCGTCGTTGGTTTCTCCGACGCTGACCACCACCGTTTGGCGCACCGTGTGGCTGCAGTAGTCGTTCCATGCATTCAAGAAGACGTCGTACGTGCCGGGCTCCGCGAAGGTGTGGGTGGCATGCACGTCATTGCTTGGGACGTTGGTGTCTCCGAAGTACCACGTGTACGCCGTGGCGCCTTCCGAAGTGTTGGTGAACGTCATGGTGGTTCCGTTGGTTCCATCCGTCAATCCGGCGTTGGGAACCTCGAAGTCTGCCACCACGGCGGGGGCTTCGTCCAGGGCCACGCGCACCTCTTGGGTGCAACCGTTCGCGTCACTCACGGTGGCGTAGTACTGTCCTGGACCCAAGTCCGTCAGGGTGGACCCGAAGGCTCCATGAGACCAAACCACGTTGACGGGGGTCGCCGACGTTTCAATGTCCAAGGCAATTTCGCCTCGGTGCACGCCGTCGCAACCCAAGGGAACCACGTTGCGCTCCACGGTCAGGTCCGTGGGCTGGATCAGCACGACGGATTCGTCCTGTTGGGGACATCCTGTCAAGGCCGCATTGACCCCGACCACGTGGTACGTGCCGCTCGGCAGGTTGGCCAAGTTGGCCTGGCCGTCGGTTTCGTTGAACGAGGCGTACACGTCGCCGTTGCCGTTGTAGACGGTGAAGTCCCAGGTCGTTTCGCCTTGGCCCAACATCGTCAACTCGGTGGTGCCTTCGCCTTCGCATCCGGGAGAGACAGAACTCACCGTCATCAAGGGTGCCATGGCAACATCCACTTCCAGTGACTCTTGGCAGCCCAACTCGTCGGTCGCCGTGACCACGTAGGTGCCTGCCACCAAACCACCCTGCACATTGCCCGTGTGTCCGTCGTCCCAAGTCAACGTCACCTCACCCACGCCACCAGACACTTCGACTTCGGCTTGGCCGAGCAGCCAATCGTTGCATTGCACTTGGGTGTTGGCCTGCAAATCCATGGCCACAGGTTCCAACAAGGTGACTTCGTCGATGCGTGTGTCACAGCCGTACATGGGATCCACGTTCATTTCAATGGCAAACGTGCCGGCCCCCAAATCCGTCAACTCGAAGCTTCCAATTCCCACTGTCGCGTCGACGACGTTGCCTTCTTCGTCGGTGATGGCCACGTTCCACGCAGTGCTGGCATTCGAGCTTTGAAAGGCAACGGCAGTGGGGCCCTCGCTATCGCCCGTGGTGTTCTGCGAGGTCCAAGCCAAGGTTGGTGCTTCCTTGATTTCCACCGAGGTGGTGTCTTTGCAACCGTTGGCGTCCGTGGCAATGACGGTGTAGTTCCCCGGAGCCAAAGCGCTCAGGGTGGACCCATCGTTGTCGTTGTCCCATTTGTAGTTCACCGGCATGGCTCCTCCTTCCGAGGACACCGTGACCTCGCCGCCTTCACCACAATCATGCTGGACATCAAAGTCCATGTCAATGGTGGTAGGAGAGATGACGCTGGCCTCAAACGTCTGAACGCCACAAGCCAACTCGCCTTCCGTGGTGACCACGCCGTTGTACGTGCCGCTTGGCAAGTCCAAAAAGTCCATGGTCACGCCGTTGCCCGACAGCGTGCCTTCGAAGGCGACGCCTTCGGCATCGGTCAGCTCGATGTCCCACGGTCCGTCGCCACCTGGGGTGACGGCCACTTGGGCAAATGCCTCAGCCTCGCAAGCAGTGCTCGTGACTTGGACCCTCACAGGAGGCACAATCACCAAGGTACCGAGCAAAATGTCGGTGTTGTTGGCATTGCCATCCACGGAAAACTCCTTCGTCATGCCTTCTTCCATGGCGACCCTAGTGTCGGTGCCATCCCATTGGACGTAGGCGCAGTAATCACCCAAATCCAAGTCGAGAATCTCCACGGTGAATGCGTTGTCGATGGGACGTGATCCGGCGTACATGATTTCGGCTTCCAACAAGGACTTCCCCTCAAATCCCACGTTGCTGATGCCGTAACGCATCCCTCCGTGCTTGAAGTACAAGTCACAAGCGTCCACTGTTCCGAAGTGGTTGGGGGCGTCCTCGGCGAACTCCAAACCAAAGGATGCGCTGTCGGTGACAACCAACAGAGCTTCGTCAGAAAATCCGGTCACGTTGCTCAGGCCCATGGTCAGGCGAGCCAACGGATTGACGTCGCTTTCGAGGTTGTCGCGTTCGAGACTCGTGGTCTCGCAGCCGTTCGCAAAGGGAATGCTTTGTGATGCGTCGAAAGGAATCTGACACACTTGGTTGGGTTCGACATATCCGTTGGAGTTTGTGCCGAAGCCGTCCACAAACAGATCCCAACGCAAGGCATTCGTGTTCCAGCACTTGACGCTGTTTTCAATGGCGATTTCTTCCATGAACTTGTGCAAGTCCAAGCCAGAATTGTTCGCGTTGCCCAACCAGTTGATGCCCGTTGACGTCGCAGTCACGTCGTACGTGGCGTCGGTGGCTGGCAGCATCCCCGTGAATTCAGTGACGTATGTCTCACGGACAGGCACCGTCACTTGAATTCCTTCCCAAACAGGCAGGGTGTCCGTCACGTTGCTGAATGGGATCCAACTCCCATTTTCTTGGTGGAATCGAATGTTTGCGCTGCCGGATGGATCAGCATCGGCACCCACGAAGCCAGCGGTAGGAAAGTCGTCGTTCAGTTGCGCCAGCGTCACCCCTTCCAACCCGATGGAAAAGAACTGGCTCGTGATGTCAAAAGAGGTCCAGAACGCGCTGTTTGGCATGCCAACCAACGTGAGCTCACGTGTTACTGGGCCGCGAACCTCGCCGCCATTGATGCGTTCCACGGTGGCGCGACCCCAATCGCCTTGCGTCAAACGTAGCTCGCCTCCTGTCACGTCTGCAAAGGCAGCGTCCAGCTGCAAGTGTGTTTGAATTTCCAAGCTCCCGTGCACCATGA
>CAZKGY010000196.1:0-3918 GCA_964552305.1 uncultured Comamonadaceae bacterium | reverse complement strand
GGAACGCAAACCGCACGCCTACCCTCGGTTGTTTGAGCCCCTCGACCTTGGATTCCTCACGTTGAGGAATCGGGTCCTGATGGGGAGCATGCACACGGGGTTGGAAGAGGCTCGAGGCGGAATGGGGCGTCTCGCCAAGTTTTATGCCGAACGCGCGGAGGGCGAAGCCGGATTGATTGTGACTGGAGGCATCGCCCCGAATCGAGAGGGCGTGGTTGCTTTTGGAGGCAGCCGCATGGCCCGGGCGAGGCATGCCCGTCATCATCGACCCATCACGGGCGCGGTGCACCAGGCGGGAGGAGCCATCGTGATGCAGATTCTGCACGCCGGGCGTTATGCCTACACGCCCTTGTGCGTGGCTCCTTCGGCGATCAAGGCGCCCATTGGCCGCTTCAGTCCCCGGGCACTGACTTCCATGGGGGTGGAACGAACCATTCGTGCGTTTGTGCGGAGCGCTGTTTTGGCGCGTGAAGCGGGCTATGACGGGGTGGAAATCATGGGGTCGGAGGGATACCTGATCAACCAATTCGTGGCGGCTGAAACGAACCACAGGAACGATGCTTGGGGCGGCGACTTTCAGCGTCGGTGCCGCTTTCCTGAAGCCATTGTCAAACGCATCCGAGAAGCCGTCGGTCCAGATTTTTTGGTGATGTACCGCCTCAGCATGCTCGACCTGGTCGCGGGTGGAAGCAATTGGCAGGAAGTTGAGGCACTGGCGAAGGTCGTGGAAACCGCGGGGGCCACGATGATCAACACCGGCATCGGATGGCACGAGGCTCGGATTCCCACCATCGCCACCATGGTGCCACGTGGGGAGTTTCGTTTTGTGACCAAGCGACTCATGGGCAAGGTGGGAATTCCTTTGATCACGACCAACCGATTCAACGACCCGAAGGTTTGCGAAGACGCGTTGGCCGAGGGATGCGCGGACATGGTGAGCATGGCCCGTCCATTTTTGGCCGATGCCCGCATCGTCCAGAAAGCGATGCTCTCGCACGAGGCATCCATCAACACGTGCATTGGTTGCAACCAGGCATGTTTGGACCACGTGTTCAAGCAGAAAATCGCCAGTTGCCTGGTCAACCCTAGGGCGTGCCACGAGGATCAATACGAGCCCAAAAACCAACGAGGCAAGCACGTGGCCGTGGTGGGGGGTGGTCCGGCAGGCATGAGTGCGGCCCTTGAGCAAGCCCGTGCAGGAGCCGAGGTCACCTTGTACGAACGGCAGCCATCGTTGGGTGGCCAGTTGATTGTGGCCAAGGCCATTCCCGGCAAGGAAGAGTTCAACGAAACCATCCGGTACTTCGCCCATGAGTTGGAACAAGCAGGGGTCGAGGTGTTGACGGGGGTGGAGGTGGATTCGGAGCGGCTCGCTTCGTTCGATGAAGTGGTTGTGGCCACGGGCGTGAAGCCCCGCCCATGGAACGTGCCAGGGGCAGATCGTTCAGAGGTGGTTGGTTACCTCGATGTACTGGAGGGACGCGTGGAGGTGGGACGAAGGGTGGCGGTCATTGGTGCGGGGGGCATTGGATTCGACGTGACCGACTATTTGACCCACGACGCGGACGCCGCGGGATTCCTCGCTTCGTGGGGCGTGGATGCCACGCTTGAAAACCGCGGAGGACTTGCCGAGTCCCGACGGAAGGCGAGCCATCGCGAAGTCACGATGTACCAGAGGGGACAAGGCAAAATGGGGGCCAACTTGGGCAAAAGCACCGGTTGGATCCATCGCAACACCCTTCGAGCAAGGGGCGTCAAGCAAGAGACGGGCGTTCAGTACGTCAAGGTCGACGACGAAGGGCTTCATGTCATTCTTTCCGATGGCACGAACCGCGTTCATCCCGTGGACCATGTGGTGGTCTGCGCGGGCCAAGAAAGTAGGGTTCCCCAAGGCCTGAATCATCCAAACATGACCGTCGTGGGTGGCGCACACAACGCCCGGAGCTTGGACGCTCAGCGAGCCATCCGGGAAGGGCTGCTCACCGCGTTTCGGCTGAGGTCAGACACGGCTTGATGTCCCCAATCTCTCAGAGAGGTGGCGGTGTCGCCGTCTTTGCAAAACCTCGGCGCCCCCAACTTCACTGTCACAGACCTGGTCGCACGACGCAACAGCCATGCGCTTGGAGGAAGCAGGGCATGGGTTCCTGAAATCCACATCGGGACCATCGGTGCCTGGGCTTGAAGGGCCAAATGAAACGCGCCTTTCTTGAAGGGTTGCAAATCTCCCGTGGCCGAGCGTGTCCCTTCGGGAAAGACCAACACGCTGCGGCCGAGGGACAGGGTGTGGACCAATTGCTTCACTGCTTGTTCTGAACTGTTGCGGTTGCCGCGTTCGACGAAGACCGTTCCGGCCATTTCGTTGATTTTGCCCAGCAGAGGCACCTTTCGAATGCTCGCCTTGCTCAGAAACACGATGGGGGTGGGGCAAGCGACAAAGGCGGCGTTGATGTCCAACAGGCTCTGGTGGTTGCCCACCAGGACAATGCCTCGCTTTTGTCGTGCAAGCGCAAGCGTGTCGGGGTGCACTTCGACGTGCACCTCGGTTCCAACCACGTGGCGCATCAGCGGGATGCTCCAAAGACGACGGCCCACGCGCCACATGACCCAATCGCCCGATCGACGAAACACGGCCATGCCCACGATGCCGATGGCGCTGCACCATGCCGTGTGCAACACCGCCAGCAAGGTTCTTGCGGGAGCAAGGAGCGTGTGGAGGACCGTGTTCATGGCGTGACGATGGTGCAAGGTTCCCAATTCCCCGGCGTCAGCCCGTCCAGGTGCCACGACCCCATGGACACACGAATGAGTCGAAGTGTTGGCAAGCCCACGGTAGCCGTCATGCGACGCACCTGTCGGTTTTTCCCCTCGGTCAGCGTCAATTCAATCCACGAATCGGGCACGGTGAGCCTGGTTCGAATGGGTGGCGTTCGAGGTGGCCATGTGGGCTCAATGAGCCGGGCCTTGCAGGGCTTTGTGACGAAAGACCTTCCCTTCGCCCGCAATTCCATGGGTGCTTCCAACCGCGCCAATTGTTCGTCGGTGGCCAGCCCTTCCACCTGCACATGGTACGTCCGCGTGTGTCCCCGCTCAGGGTCAAGCATGCGTGTCTTCAGACGGTTGTCGTTGGTCAACAGCAGCAGGCCTTCGCTGTCGGCATCCAGCCGGCCAATGGGGTAAACGTCTTTGTCAAAGGGCAAGCCGAGTGAACCGAGCCCTTGCTTGTGGCCTTCGTCGGTGAATTGACTCAACAGCCCAAATGGCTTGTGAAGTTTGTACAAGGCTTTTTGGCCCATCGTCAGTCAATCCAATCGGCCACAAACAAGTTGGTGTTCCTTGTCCGCCCATTGTTGCGGTTGGAACTGAAGGCGATCATGCTGCCGTCTGGCGAGAACATGGGGAAGCTGTCGAATGCGTCATCGAACGTCACCTGTTCCAGCCCTTGGCCATCCACACCAATCATGTAGATGTTGAATGGGAACCGTCCCGTGGCGTGGTTGGAGGAAAACAACACCTTGTCTCCGCCGTATGTCAATTGCCGGATGTTGGCCAAATGGGTTTCTCCGTCGCATTGAAGCGACTGTTGCGACGTGCTGGGTGGGGCTTCGTTGCTGCAACCCATCCCAACCAGGGCCAAGGCTGCCAACATGGATGCGCGATGAATCATGCCGCGAAGCTACACGACAACCCAGACTGCCCTGTCGTACTTTTGTCAAACGGTTGACTTCGTCGCCTCGCTTGCGGGGAGGAAAGTCCGGACAACACAGGGAGCCACACTTTTCGAAAGAGAAGGCGCGTTCAACGGAACGTGACAGACAGTGCCACAGAAATTCAGACCGCCGATGGCCCTCGGGCACAGGCAAGGGTGAAAAGGTGGGGTAAGGGCCCACCAGCGCAAGGGTGACCTTGCGGCTTGGGTAA